>JAKBAF010000243.1 GCA_021809305.1 bacterium | reverse complement strand
CTTTAAAGGAGGGGGGCCTTTCAACTAAGGAGCAAAAGGGGTAGTGGTGGAAGGGGAAAAGCGATTTGATATAGGTCCAGAGGTCAAGGGGGCAAGGCGCTCGCGCCTGCCAGAGAATCCCGAGCCAAGAGATAAGCTCGGTGTGGTGGATAGCGGCAGATTCCCCTCTTGGCTCCATAGGCGGCTACCAAAGGGGGGTGGCCTGTGGGAGACAGAGGCGGTCCTAGGTGGGGAGAGGCTCAGCACTGTCTGCGAGGAGGCGAGGTGTCCCAATCTCTTTGAGTGCTGGTCGCGCAAGACAGCCACCTTTCTTGCGATGGGTAGTAGTTGCACCAGGAGCTGCGGTTTTTGCAGCATTGATTTTACAAAAGCGCCCGCACCGCTTGAGGTGGACGAGCCAAAGCGGCTCGCCGACTCTGTCAAGGCGTTAGGCTTAAAGCACGTTGTAATTACAATGGTTGCCCGCGACGACCTATCGGATGGGGGCGCGGCTCATCTTGCCCAAATTATGCGGGCTGTAAAAGAGGAGTCGCCGGCTGCGACAATTGAGGTCCTCACCTCTGACTTTGCAGGTGACACGGCAGCTCTTGATCTTGTACTGGATGAAAGGCCCACGGTCTTCAACCACAATATCGAGACGGTCCGCTCGCTGACCCCGCGCGTGAGACACCGAGCGACCTACGACAGATCCCTCGCTCTTCTTACCCATGCCGCAAAGCGGCGGACAATGCGCCTTATAAAGTCTGGCTTAATGGTGGGCCTCGGCGAGCAGGTTGAGGAGGTCCAAGAGACACTTGTCGATCTCCAAAGGGCTGGTGTGGAGATTGTCACAATGGGTCAGTACCTTCAACCAACCTCACGCAACCTCACGGTAAAAGAATTTATCACGCCCGAGCAGTATGAGGAGTATGCGGAGTATGGGCGATCCATCGGTATTAAGCATATGTATTGCGGTCCATTTGTCCGCTCGAGTTATAATGCCGATCTTTTTGCAGAGGAGATTGTACAGATAGGATGAACGAGAGCGATTCAGATAGTGAGCGCGGATCAGGGTTTGTAGCTGACCTGATTAAAGAGTATGCAGCTCCCCTTGAGGGCTCCTTTGATGAGAGCGACTTTAATGAGGGTGAAAATTACCCACTGACAGACGCTGATGACAACGAAATCCTGATGCACCGCGACGTCCACTTTGGTGGCGACTTCGCACTCATGCTCGAATACTACGAAGCAGAGGAGAAGGGTGCTGTGCTTGATCGGCGAAGAATTCAAGCACTTGCGGAGCTGGAGGAGCGTCTTGGCCACAACCTTGCCCCCTTAAGCCTCTCCGGAGCTGAGGCGGAGTCGGTAGGGCGAGCCAAGCACCTCTATTCAGCGTTGCGCGATCTCTACGAGCAGCAGAGACTCTCGCCCACCTCAAAGGAGCGGCTTCTTGCCGACCTCATCCTCTCAGAGCTTGATGAGGAGGATGATGCTGTAGAGGCGTGCGTTAAAGGTGGCGCAGCGATAGTACCAGAGCTCATCACTCTCCTGAATGCTTCGGAGTTTACAAATCCCCTTCTCCCAGGTTACGGCTTTGCCCCCTCTCTTGCTGCTAGAGCTCTTGGCAGGTTAAAAGATGAGCGGGCCGTCATTCCTCTTTTTGAGGCCATTGGCCAAGGAGAGCTGGACACAGAGGAGGAGGCGATCGCCGCCCTGCGCCTTATTGGAGATAAGGCGAGAGACTTTCTAGTGCGCCAGCTTAATGGTAGGTTTCTTACACAGGATACCGAGACAGCAGCGCTTGTCCTCTCAACTTTCAGAGAGGAGTTAGAGATCTCTAAAGCGGCCCTACGCTGCCTCGAGGAGACGCACGCTCTCTCCAGGTCTCCCCTCTCTTTCTACCTGGCTGCTGCTTGCGCAGCTCTCCACTCTCCACGAGATCGCGCAAGCCTCAAGGCGCTAGGGGAGCGCCCTGAAGCACCGGCTCTAACGCGCGAGCAGATTAGCGAGGTTGTGGCACAATGGGGTTCGGAGCGCTCTGCTTTAGGTAAGCAGGTTGATACGCTGCCATCTGCGGCCGAAGAGTCGCCAGAGGAATAGGGAGCTTACAACGCAGCTGAAGGCTATGCAAATTCCGATAGCGCCAATCACCCCAAAGCTACCATGTCCAACAAAAAAGTAGTTGGGCAGGAGAAGGCAGAGGGGGACTGTGAGCGTGCCGACTACAAGAAGGTAGAGGGTGTCGCCAGCGGCACTTAATATCCCAGAGATGAGCCAGCGGACCCCTTCGAAGATCAGGTAGAAGAGAGAGAGCTGGAGAACAGAGGCGAGAATTTTGATATTGGCGCTCGAAAGGCTGCCACCGCCTGCGCCGCCCTCTTGGATGAAACCGAGGTTTTCAGACATAAAGAAATTCATTAAGAGCTGTGGGTAGAGCAGAAAGAGGAGCGAGGAGATCGCAAAGAAGGCTAAGTGGATCGTGAGGCCCGAGCGGAAGACCTTGAACGACTCCTCAGCACGGCCCTCTCCGATGAGGTTGCCGCAGATCGCGGCGGCCCCACGACCTATCCCTTCGGCCGCGAACATAAAGAGGATAATAATCGACTGTGCGATTCCCATAATAAAGATCTCTTCGCGACCGCGGAGGGCAATTGTCTTATAGAAGAAGGACCACCCGATGCACTCAACAAAGAGCAAGAAGGCCTGAGGTGCACCCACTCGGAGGCATTTGACCATCTCCTTGATCTCGATACCGATGCGTCCTGTGCCGAACTCATCACGCATCTCTTTGCGCAAGAAGAGTGCGGCTAATATCGCAGCCTGAAGGATGTTGCCAAAGCATGTGGCGATCGCAGCCCCTTTAATACCCATGGGCTCAAGCCACCCTTCGACACCGAAGATAAGAAGCCAATCGAGAAGGACGTTGACCACGTTTGCCCAAAAGGCAAGGAGCATTACAAGGCGCGTTTTGCCTCGACCCACAAAAAAAGCGGCAAGAGC
>JAKBAF010000242.1 GCA_021809305.1 bacterium | reverse complement strand
GCGAGCGATAGCAGATCTGGGTTATGAGGCTCCTTTTTGGCGCGCTCGAGGTAGAGATGGGCAATTAGAATATAGCTCTCTCGGACAAGTTGGTGCCTTGAAAAGCGCAAAATCAGAGAATTTAAACTCTCAATTGCCTCCTCATACCGCTTTAGGTTACGCAGTAGTTCCGCCTTGGCAAAAAGCGCGTGTGCTGCCAATTCATGACATGGCAGACTGCTGACGATCTCATCATAAAGCTCAAGGGCATCCCGACGTGCCCCCTGCCATCTGGGCATGTTACGAGAATTGAAGACCCGCTTCTTGCCCCCTTTACGATAGAATTCGGCGATATACAACTTATACTTAAACACCTCTTCGTAATAGCTCGGATCACTTGACCCCTCAAGGCAGTTGGAAAATCTTGCATTTGCCTCGGCAAAGTCGCCCAAATTGCAATAAGCGGCACCAAGCTTAAAGCAAATGAGAGCGAGTTCCTCCGATGAAGGGTAGCCCAAACGAACAAATTCCAAATGGTGAATAGCCTCTCGCCACCTGCCATCGTCAAAGGCCTCAAGTCCCTGTGTGTAGTGAGTTTGCTCAGGAAGAGGGGGTGAGTTACGCCTAACGCACAACTGTGGGGGCGCAGCTTGCGCGCTTTGAGACGCCATGCATCCGATTAGAAGTATGAGAGAGAGACCAACCCTTTGCCACATTGCTTATACCCCCGAATATTGACGCACCAGGGCGCCTGTTGCCCTGCCATGCAATTGCAATGCATGGCCCTTTTAGAGCTTGAGAGTCTACGCCCAGCAGCTCTCCTTCGTCAAGCAAGGGAGAGGATCTCCCTTTTTAAGTTATTCTTGACTCGCTTGCTGATTTTTCATTGCCTCCGCAATAAGGACGGCCACCGATACTCTCTTTATGGAAGCGGGTACGCCTCTGCGAACATCGATTGTATCCGTGGTAATGAGATGGTCAATAGCGCTGAGCTCAATCCTCTCGATGGCATCGCCCACAAAGAGGCCGTGCGTTACCGCTGCAACTATCTTTTTTGCCCCTAGCTCTTGGCATAAATTGGCCGCAGAGACCAGGGTGCCCGCTGTCGAACAGAGGTCATCGGGTATTAAAACATTTCTATCGCGCACATCTCCAATCAAAGACATGCTTACGTCAAAAGAGTTCAAACGCTCCTTTTTGATTACAGCAAGCCCTGTATTTAATATTCTCGCCATATGTTCTGCAATTTTGATACTCCCAATATCCGGGGCCACAACAGCGCACCTCTCTCCAATTAGCTCTCTTGCAAAATCGCATAGTAGTTTTTGACAGTGCAAATGATCAACGGAGATTTCAAAAAAACCTTCCGCCTGATCTGCATGCAAATCAAAGGTTATGAGATTGGTAATTCCAGCTGTAGCCAGCACATTAGCAACGAGCTTTGCTGTAATCGGGACGCCTGGCTTATTTTTTCGATCTTGTCGGCAGTAGCCAAGATAGGGAATAATCGCAGTAACACTCCTGACTGAGGATCTTTTTAACGCATCAATTATGATAAGCAGTTCGAATAGGTAGTGGTTTGGCTCTCCAGCAATCGACTGCAGTATAAAAACATCACATCCACGCACATTTTCTAAAACTTGCACACTGGTTTCGCCATCCGGAAATCGATCGAGATGTAGGCGCCCAAGATCTATTTTTAGTTCCCCACAAACTTCCTGAGCCAGTTTTAGATGTGAGGAGCCAGCAAAGAGTTTAAGGGACTTATTCATGGGTAGCTCCTCTCTCTTGCCATTGTGCGTGGGTCAATAGATTGAGCGACAAGCGCCAGCTCCCTCGGAGATATCTTTTCCTCCATCTTTTGAACGAGCGCCGAGCCCACAACAAAGCCGTCAGCCTCTTCTAAGGCCGCCTTTGCACTCGCGCGATCGGCAATCCCAAACCCCGCGGCGATGGGCATCTTTTGAAAGTAGGGTCGCAGGCGGGCCATTTGAGCCGAAAAATCATCGGCTAATTTGCCTCTTACTCCGGTGGTGCCTTTTTGCGAGACGTAGTAAAGAAAGCCCTCGGCGACTCTACTGATCTGTAGGAGACGCTCTTGATCTGCCCCGGGTGTTGCTAGCAGTATTGGAAGAAGCTGCGCCTCCTTCAGGGTTTTAAAAAACGGCTCCTGTTCATTAGAGTTTATAGGAACTGGCAGGTCCACAATTAACACGCCATCAAATCCCGCCAATTTCAATTGATGTAAGTACTGAGCACCTCTTTGTAAAATGGGATTGTAGTAGCTAAAGAGCACCAGTGGGACCTCTGAGACTTGGCGCAAACGCTTAGCTATCTCTAAAATCGTAGAAGAGGTAGCTCCTTGTGCCAAGGCCCTCTCATGAGCTCTTTGAATCACTGGGCCGTCTGCAACAGGATCTGAAAAAGGCATCCCAATTTCTAAGATATCTACCCCTCCTTCAATCAAGGCTAGGGCGCACTCCACGCTGTAATCAACCCCTCCATCTCCACCCGTCAAGTAGCCAATGAAGGGCTTAGACTGCTGAAATGTTTTAGCAATTCTATTCATAATGAATTAGCTCCTCTGGGCCATTTTCATAATTTCGTCAGATTGATGGCCACAGGCATGGCCAGAACTTAAACAATACGGGAGCCCCGCCATCCCACTTTGAGCTTACGGCACGAAAATGTCGCCGTACTCTCCGATATGGAGTGCGGCACGCCTGTGCCCGCCGTCCACATAGAAGCGGCCTACATCGAATGACGAAATTATGAAAATGGCCCTCCTCTGCCCCTGATCGCTTCTAGGTCTTTATCTCCCCGCCCCGATAGGTTAACGATGACAATGCTCGCTCGATCAACATCGGGTGCTACCTTCATCAAATAGGCGAGAGCGTGAGAGGACTCTAGCGCCGGAATAATCCCTTCAAGTTTTGAGAGAAGATAGAAGGCTTCTAAGGCCGCCCCATCACTGGCCGTTGTGGAGGTAGCGCGACCCGAGTCATATAGC
>JAKBAF010000241.1 GCA_021809305.1 bacterium | reverse complement strand
GATCTGAGGCGATCGAGGAGCTTGAGAGAATTCTGGGTGGTGCTTGGGCTATTTTGCGCGCTGACATCGAAACTGGCAATGAAGCGGCTCAGGGGGCCCATCTTGAAGCCGCTATCAAAGAGCTCTTCCCTATTGTTAGCGGAATGATTGTTCGAAAGAAAGAGGCTGCTTCGCGCTCTTTTGACTTTATGACGCTTCCTAAGTTCTACAAAGAGGTCATATTCGATCGCTATGGAGTGGTGACGCCTCACGAGATGAAAGAGTTTGCAGAAACTGTCTTTGGAAGTGGTTTGAAAAGGTTGGCTAAGGGGCTATCGACTCGGCAACCCGTAATTGCGGGCCCTGCATTAACCCCGCAGCAAGTGCAGCACGGGAAAGCTCAAGCCAAGGAAGATGAAGAGATTGCGGCCAAGGAAGATGAGCGGGCTCGGATGTATCTTATCACGAGGCAGACTGCGCGCGAATCATCTCTCATAGATTTGCAAATTGACGAGGCGCGCAAGCGCCTTCAGGACGAGACAGGGGCCATTCCCAATCCGAAACCCATAGACTTTGAGACTACTGTTCTCTTTGGATCGCTAAATGAGCCAGAAGGGGTAAATCAGGCCTTCCTTAACACGGTACATAACTGCTTTAAGTTTGATCTCTCTTTCCGCAATCCCGAGGAGTGGGAAGAGTCGGAGCGCAACTTATATGAACCTGCGTTATACGACCAACCCCATCACAGAGCTTATGCCGCCTCGCAGCGAGAGGGCTTCCGAAAGGCGTGGAAGGAGCGGATCGTTAGGGTCTCCATCACCGAAGAGAAGCTCGCCGAGTTAGGGCGCGAAGTTAGAGGGCGAAAAGAGGCGATATTAAACGAGATAGGAGGGAGTGAGGGCTTAAGAGCGTTGATTCAAGCCGACCTTCGCTCTGCGGTACGGCGCGCATCGGCGCCATCTGAGATCTCAGCCGCTCTTGGATCTGATGTAGCGGTCAAAATAGAGGAGGCGCTTAACGCTTGGGAGAATGATGAGCTCGGGGCACTAAATGAGCGCTGCAATTTGGGCCATTCCAAAGAGTATTTGGAAGGGGAGCTCTCCGATAGGCTAGAGGCGCTTGATCTTAGACTCTGCTGGCTTCAGCAGATTGACCGGGTCTTTGAGCGTATAGGTCAATTGAAACAGTATAAGGACGGGGATAACTCGCCTGTGAAGGAGGATATTGCACGTGAGCTGCACGATCTCCTCTTAAAGCCAATTGCACTCGATCTTCCCGATGTGATCCCCGCAGGTCAGGAGCAGGACAGGCTGAAATGGGGCCTCGATCCCGTTTCAGTTCCGGTCTCCTATGCGACAAGGGAGCAAATGGGAGAGCGCTACGATAAGCGGAGCCGGTGGGTCTTAGCCGTGGGGCGACACCAGGGCTTCCTCACCCGCCCCCTCCAGATGGACGTGTCAAATGAGATGATCCACACTCCAGGTCAGGTCAGGCAGGCCGCCCTTGGGATTGGTAAGTCTACTGTCATCACACCCTTCACCCTAAAAGGTTGGGCCGACGGCTACCATTTGGGCTGGCTCTTTGTGACAGATGATGAGCGCCCAGCAGCTCTTGGTAGAGCTGAGGAGATGCGCCATGTTCTCAACATGCCCTACCTTCATTTCCACTTTAAGGGGGAGAGTATCAAACCCAAAAAGGGTGAGGATGGCGAGGAGCTAGCAGGATCGGAGACCTTAAGCGATACGGCCTACGACCTCAACACCGCCTATCAGCTGAGTCAGCTTGGCATGGAGCTGAAGCGAATGATCGTCCTGAAGGGGGCTATTGTAACGACAAAGACCTCCTTCCTCTACTTTGTTAACCGCTACAAAGAGGCGTGGATAAAGCGTAATTATGCCAAAAATGACAGAGAGAGAGCGGAATTTGATGAGCTAATTGATGAGTACAACAAGATCTTTCTCCTCTTCCATAAACACAATCGCTTTTTGTTAGATGAGATCGATAAAATTCTAGCAACAGATGAGATGGTGAATATGGCCATCGCCAAGATGGTCCCGCTAGATACTGCCCTGCTGCACCTTGGTGTCGATATGGTGAAGAAGCTTCTCTATGATCCAAAGCTGAATGAGGCGTTGGAGCTACTTGAGAATAACCAGGCGACAACCATACCGCGTATGAAGCAGGAGGCGCGCGAAACGCTAGCGCGTAAATACGCCCTGCAGTTTGGGCTGACAGGAGAGTTTGAGATCGACGGCTTTGTGGCCTATGTCTGCAGTGGCGATCGGGAGCTTGCTATCGACTTCTTGGAGTGGATAAAGAAAGAGCCTGGTCTGAATGAGGTCTATCTCGATATGGTTCGGCTGAAGGAGCTCTTTGGAGGAGCCTTTTCTGCGCTCTTTAGGGTAGGCGATGTCGAATATGGTCGGATGCATAACAGCCCGAAAAACCGAGATAACGTTGGGCCCTATGATGGTGCCCGGACGCCTCGCCCCAACTCCTTTATATCAAGCCCTGAAGAGTGGGTCTTAGCACTGGCAACTGACTGGATTCGTCGAGGGCCTCGGGAATTTGATGTTGAGAGGCTCGTTCGCTCACTTGTAACGCTTGAGGCGTCGCGAAAGGCGGAGAAGGAGCCCTGCCCAGAGGCTGAGGCGTTCACTGCCGCTTACGGCCCTCTTGACTCAATGACACCAGAGAGGGTCAAAGAGATCGTTCGGAAGATGGAGTTTAAACCAGGTGATACGGTGGAGAGGCGCCGCGCCATCATCGAAGAGCGCTCAAGGTTCCTAGAGGAGTTTGTCCACCTCGAGTACTACCCTCGGCAGATCCAGGAGAATTCACAGAATATTCCATCGCACGGGATTTCGACGGGAGGCTTTTCTGGCACCATGTCGGGAAGGCACGCCTTCCACGATGTAATTATAAGAAAAGCCGATTGTGTCGACACAAAGATCGACGGTGTGACTATGCGCAATTGTATAAGTTTTGCCATCTCGAAGGAGGGCGACCAAGTCGTTGATACGACAGAGTACCTA
>JAKBAF010000240.1 GCA_021809305.1 bacterium | reverse complement strand
GTGAACCTCTTCTTCTTGCTGCCTCTGCGCACGATGCGCCTGAGGTGACACCGATTCCTGCACCTCCAGCGATGCCAGTTGCCCTCAACCCCATACAGAACCTCTTCCCCGACGGGATTGTGCCACTTACAGCCACAAGCGCCCAGGTGAGCGCCGCCCTGCCATCGGCTGATCTTGTTGAAATCACAATTAAGCGGGGCGATAGCCTAGAGAGGATTGCTCGTGTTAATGGGACAACTGTCGATGCCATTGTAGCCTTAAATGGATTGAGCTCCACTCGCCTCCAGATTGGGGATAAGCTAAAGGTCCAGGGAAAAGCTGGATCTCTGCCACAAGAGAGTCCCTTGGCAACAAATGGGAGCGCAGAGGGTGAGCTCTATACGGTACAAAGCGGGGATAGTCCATGGCTGATTGCAACCCGTTTTGGCGTAGCCCCAGATGAGCTTCTCAAGCTAAACGATCTTGATGAAGGGGCAGCGCGCAAGTTAAAACCTGGCGATAAGCTGCGTATTCGCTAGAAATAGAGTGCCACTTCACCGTTTACTTCTCTCACTCGCAATTGCTCTTATCTTTTCCATGGGGCTGCTGATGGTTTTTAACACATCAGCGGCTGACGTGCTCGATCGCGACCTATCGGCAAGTACCCATTACGCCCTTTCAAGACAGGTAGGCTACGCCCTCCTCGCCTTTATTGCGGCGCTCATCACCTACCTCATTGGTTACGAGGCGCTCCTCACCTTGAGCCCCCTTCTCTTTCTTTTGACCCTAGTGGCTCTCCTGCTGGTCTTTATCCCAGGAGTGGGTCAGGTGCGAAATGGCGCTCATCGCTGGGTAGGAATGGGGCTCTTCTCCTTCCAGCCCTCAGAGCTTGCCAAGCTGACCCTTCCGCTCTATTGCATAGACCGCCTATCGCGCACACTAAAGCGCCGCGATTATGCGATAAGCGGTGGGGCGGTCTCTCTTGGCCTAATTTTGGTGCTTCTAGAGCCCGACAATGGCACGACGTTGATTCTTGGGATGCTGCTGGCAACGGTTCTCTGGCTGATGGGTCTGCCTCTTCGCCGCTTTTTGGCACCACTTGGCGGGCTTGCTGCAATCGGAGCCCTCTTTGCCTCGCGCTCCGCCTATGTCATGCAGCGGATCAAGGTCTATCTCCACCCGGAGTCCGACCTGCTTGGAAAGGGTCATCAGCCCTATCAAGCTAAGATTGCCGCCGGATCAGGAGGCCTCTTCGGGAAAGGTGTTGGTGCAAGTCTGCAAAAGTTAAGCTACCTGCCCGAGGCGCAAAATGACTATATTGCTGCGATATTTGCCGAAGAGTTCGGCTTTCTAGGTATTCTTGCCCTGATTTTTCTTTATGCACTAATTACAGCGATCGGTCTCTTTATCGCTGAGAGGGCAGAGAGTCGCAGGGGTTTTGCGGTTGCTGCTGTTATGACCTTTCTCTTTGCCATCCAGGCCTTCTTTAACTTGGGGGTTGTCTCCGGTCTTGTTCCGACAACTGGGCTCAACCTTCCCTTCTTTTCGCAGGGTGGGACCTCTCTTATTGCTAGCAGTGTCCTTATGGCGCTTCTCTTTTCGGTGGATCGAGGCAGGCGAGCCGCGCGCACCGCTCATTCCTCCCCTGCACAGGCGCACCTGTAACCCCCGCTTTTCTCAAGTCCGCCAAACGTCTATTTAAACTTTTGGTTGATCGTAAATTCCTCTTATAGCACATTCCTTATGGAATCTTGATAAACGCGAGAATGCGAGCCGTCTCTATCTCTTATAAGGCTTTAGCTGTAGCGCTCGATCGTGGATTCCACTTGAAAATCCACTATAGGAGTCTCGCCATGCCCATATCTCTTGATACCGCTTGCAGCGCGCTGCACCCTTCCTCCCAAAAAGGCCAGGTCATATCCTGGGGAGTAAAAGGTATTGTTACGATCGCTTCTGCATTTGCCCTTGAGCGTATCCGCAAGTACCACCTCGATCTCTCGCACGCCCTCTTTATCTGCTCTAGTGCCACTGTGCTTGTCGATCGGGTCTCCCTTCAATTCATCTATTCTAGCAAGAAGGGTGCCATGGATAGCGCAATAGCCGCAGATGCGGGTTTGAAGCGCGATCTAGCCCAAGCTCATAGCGACTTGGCTGTGGTCAGAGCGGAGAAGGAGCGCCTCAGCCAAGAGACACGTCAGTGCGATGTCTTAGAGGCGCAGGTTAGTGCGAAGCAAGAAGAATACATGGTGCTCTTGAGTGTCTCTATAGATCTTCGAATTAAGGCGGAAGCTTTAAAACGTGGGCTACTAGGTAGGTCCAAGGTGGAAGAGGAAGGGGAGAAGCAGGGAGAGAAGGAGATGTATCAGGACCTCGTGCAACTTGGTGGGGCAGAGAAGCCTCTTGAGCTTTCAGTAATCGGCCTTGTCGAGGACGCGAAGGATATATTGAAAATTATGAGAGAGCTTTGCGAACGCTTAGAGGCTGTTACCAGAGCGCCCGGTGACCGCTTGGAGGAGGATGTTGAAAAATTGAAAGCTGAACTTGCGACGCTAGCAAGATTGCGCGACACAATTGCGGAGCTTGACGAAGAGATGTCCCCTCGACCCACTCCTAAGATCACACCGCTCTTGATGCCAAAGCTTTCCCCTCCAGGGTCGCAAACTCCTGGGACAGGGGAGAAGGAGGCTAAGAGCTCTCTCACGGATTCGATTCTTACAGACGGAGAGGCGGTTGGTCAGGGTTGGACGGCGGTGCCGTTGGGGGATGAGAAAAATAAAGAAAAATAGGGTTACGTCAGAGAGCGGCTGGTAGCTCTCCTCTTGATCCTAAACTCGAAAAGAGCTCCTGTAGGAGCTCTTTTTTTATGCTACCGTCAATAATAAAAAATCAACTAATTATCCACCAGAAAATATTGAGCCGCACAAAAAGGCGGAGAAATTTTTTACTGACTAAAAAGTGCGTTTCAATGATTATCCGTCAAATCTTGATTAATGCGGAGCGCGGCATAGGGTCGGGGTCTCTTAGTCAAAGACTTCTATTTAACATTTT
>JAKBAF010000239.1 GCA_021809305.1 bacterium | reverse complement strand
ATCTTTCCTTAAAAAAACCAGAAGCGTTCGATGTCTTTCTCTTTGAGGAGTCTGGTAAGGAAGCGAGGTGTGCAAAAGCCGATGATGCGCGCCATGCAGAGCAATGTGAAAGAGTCAGGAGCGGTATGGGCCAAATAGGAGAAGATGAGCGCTTTGTATGGCTGCAACAACTGGGTCTCCTTCTCTATGGCCGGAATAAGTTCTCCTTAGCAAACACAGGAGCCAGGGTCTCTTCCATCTACTGTAGTGAGCCACCACAAGGAGTGAACCTCAACAACGGAATACCAATAGCAACAGTTCTCTTCGTCGAACAGTTGCGGGATGGAGGAGAATATCAGGTCTCCATCTCTGACCTCCTCTCCACGCTTTGCCTTCAAAGCTCAATGTAAATATGATTCGCCTTCTTCTCGTCGGACTCTATATCGTCTCGATCACCTCTCTCCTCCATCCAATCGATCAGGCGCAGCAGACCCACATCTCACGTCTCGCCTATCTGGAGTTCCCCCATCCAAAAGCGATGCTGCTCTTTTCTGGCGCACCCGGGATGGGAAAATCAACGATTGCGTGGGCTATCGAAGCTCGTCTTCACGCCGTAAGGATTAGCTCAGATGAGGGACGAGAACTCCTGCGCCGGCAAGGAATGGACCCAGAAGCAAGGAGCGCCTCTGGTGAGCGGCTGCTCGACAGATATCTCGCTTCATTGATAGGGCAAGTTGAACGCCTCTCGCCAAATGGCCTCTTTGTAATCGATGGAAGCTGCGATCGCCTCTTTTCCGTCCATGAATCGGCAGCAAGAGATGCGGGCTACCAGCTTTTGCTTGTGCGCTGCATCGTTCCTCGCAACATCGTTGAGACTAGATTAAAGGCGCGCGGTTCAATTGTCTCAGCGGCTGATCTCGACGGATGGCTGTCGGACTATGAGACACTCTCGTGGGGAGAGACTCCATGTTTTTTCTTTAATGGTTTAGCCCCTTTTGATGAAGAGGTCGATCGTCTGACACGCTGGATCGAGGAGTGGCTTGCCATCTTCTATAAAAGTTCAACTGCAACAATCGGTGAATAATGGAACAACTTGGATTAGATCCTTCATTGCACCAGGCACACTCCAGATCGTGGGGCAAACGATCGCTAGGAGAGGCCGACAAAAAGTGGCGCCTCTTTTGCACATCCCGGCCGCCTGCCTCCGATTCAAGGGTCGCCTCCCTCCGGCAAATCGCTTGGTCAACCCTTATCATGCGAATTGAAAGCTATGAGGAGGCGCCATTTCAAGCCCCCTTTGATCTATTCCGAGCGACACTCTGCAACCCCCATCAGCTGAATGACCTTCAAGAATCGGGCCTTCTAAGGCCGCTTGTCAGACGACTGCCGAGAGCAGCGGACCTCCTCTCCCTCGACCTCAGTTGTGTCTATCTTGATCGTGAAAACTACCTCCTCATGTTAAAGGCGTTTGGATCGCTCTTGATTTTAGCTACACCTCGCAAGGTGATTGGCCCTCGCATCCCTTGCGCTGAGGCCGCTTCCTACCTCCCGCGCATGCGCGAGCTCTATGTCACCGCAAAAGGAGAGGCTCTACACGATGAGGAGGTGGAGCCGCTCTTCAAAAATTGTCCCAGCTTGACCGTCCTTGGCGGCCATGCTCTGAAAAACATGAGTTCACAATCCCTAAAGAACGTATTCGAGCATTGTGTGGCGCCTCGTATCGTGAACTTTCATCGTATTCGAGAGGAGGACCTCTCGGATTTGCCCACATTTAGCAAGTTTCCAGCTCCTCATCCAGTTTGGAATCGGCTTGCAGAGACGGCATCGAACATCGAAGAGCTAAGGCTTTCAAATTATGACGATTTTGAACCACAGATCTCACTCGCCAAAGTGGCGCCTAACCTCAAGAGCCTCTATGTTCACCTCCCAGGACTTGGCTCGGAACCTTCAGAGATCTTCAAGGCGTGCTCCAACTTGACCATGCTCGACCTCACGTATTGCGATCAGTTTACATTGGGGAAGCTTTTAGAGTCGCTCGAAGGCACCTTTTCTAGTGTCAAATGGCTTGAGTTGAGGGAGATGGATAAAATTGGGGCAAAAGCTTTTGAAAACGCCCTGCTCTGCTTCCCAGCGCTAGAATCGCTTGGTTTGCGACGCACTAATTTGACAGACCAAATGGCTGCTAAGCTGAATATCACGAGCTGCCCGCGGCTCTCCAGGCTCGATCTTGCGGAAAATATCCAACTCTCCGAGTCTTTGATTCTATCGATTGCAGCAGATTATGGTGAGCAGCTGACCTGGCTTGATCTCTCTTCCAATCGCTTAAGCAATAAAGGATTAAAGCGGCTGATAACTACTACCCCTTCGTTGCAGTTCTTGGCACTCAACGACTGCTCTGGGCCATCTAAGACGGGTGGAAGGAGGCTCGGGCCGGGTTTACACAGGCTTCGGGCAGTTCAGCTAAACGGCACAGACCTTGGCAAAAAGAGTGTGATGGCGCTTATAGCCCTCCGAAAGGAAGTGTTGGAAGAGCTCCAGCTTAGTGGATGTAGCATTGGTGATGATCAGGTTGCCGCTATCGCCAGCCATTGTCCCAATTTGCGAATACTAAACCTCACCCATAATCCAGATATAACAAGCGCCTCTCTCATGCGTCTCACCGAGGGCTGTTCTTGTTTGGAAGATTTCAGTCTCTCTACTCTACTCAGCAGATCAGAGCTCGAAGCGATCAGCCTTAGACTGCCTTGGTTGAAGAGAGTGGTCCTCTCCGATACAGCAGATGGCAAAGGCGACATCGCAGACTACTTCCCACCCTATGTGCAGGTTACTGTCAATTTCGAGCGAAATAGGTGTCCAAGACCATGCACTCCAGGGCAATTCGACTACTCATCGGGTTCTGATCCGTTGCCAAATATCCAAACATGGCTCTCCGATGCCGATGAGGAGAGTAGTGAGGAGAGTGATACCTACAGCAGGACCTCGAGCGATGATGACTCTAGTCCTGATTCTGGCCATTGATAACCGCTTCAGTTGCCGACTAGATGAATAGTCC
>JAKBAF010000238.1 GCA_021809305.1 bacterium | reverse complement strand
GCGAGGCTGTAGCTGGTCGAGACCCACTGACTTGTCGCAACCGAGAGGTTAAAGGAGCCGCCGATATCGATGAGAGCCGCATTGGCCGCAGTAATATCCATTACTGCAAGAAAGGGGCCAAGAAGGGAGATGAAGAGGACAATCCAGGGATAGAAAGGATAGGTGAGCGAGCGCTCGTAGTTCATCTATTATCTTGGGTTAAGAGAGGGTGAGATGGAGACCTCCGCGGACATGCCGGGAATGAGGCGAACCCCCTCAGGCATTTCGTTGAAAACGATTTTAATTGGAACTTTCTGGGTAAGCTTCGTGAAATTCCCAGCCGCATTGTTTGGAGGGATAAGGGAGAATTGAGAGCCCGTTGCCACGCCTATCTGCTCTACCAGGCCAGAGAAAGAGGTCTTCGGGTAGGCGTCAATTTTGATAGTGACAGCGTCACCCGGCGCAATCCTGCTAATCTGGGTTTCATTGATATAGGCCGTAATCCAAATTGTCCCAAGATCGTAGAGGGTGAGCACCGATTGGCCAGGGAGGAGGACATCGCCGAGGTTAATCCAACGCTTAGCAACAACGCCATCAATTGATGAGCGAAGTATGGTCTGCTCTTGTGAGAGGAGTGCCCCTTGCAGCCGCTCCCCTGCCAAATCCCGCTCCTCAACCCCTGCCACCTCCCATTCAAGACGGCGTTGATTAAGTAGAGAGAGCAGCTCTGCGTTGCTTAAAAGGCAGACCACATCCCCCTTATGAACGCTCTCCCCCTCCGCAACATCGATCTGGATAACCCGACCGAGGATCTCGGAGGCCACCTGAGAGCGTTCAGCCAAGAGGAAGGCGTCGTTGCTCCTGATGGTGCCCCGAAAGTGGAAGTAGGCAATGATGGCGCCAATGAGGCAGAGAAGAACAACCAGGATAAGAAGCCAGAGGGTAGCATGGCGGTAGAGCAGCCTTAGCCACCTATTGGGGTGGTTTTTTCTGCCCTTTTGCTTCTCTTGTTCCATCTGCGACTTTGTCTCATCTGCAATATAGTCTGTCTTTTACAGAGGGGAGAGATAAAAAGCACGCACTGAAGCAAATGCTTATGGGGGTGCGCGCCGCCAAGAAGGCGATATCTGCAAAAAAAAGCCCCTCCGAGGATGAAGGGGGGCTTAAGAGTTGTCAGTTATGCCCCAGTATTAGGCGCTTTCTGATGTGCCTTTAGCCTTACCCGAATTTGAGCAAGAAATCTGCCGTGATCGGACTGATTCGCACTTTTCATCTCCTCTATTTTGCTGTTGACATAGGTTCCCCCATCAAGCGCATCAAGGCGTTGAACGGCTCTTATCAATAGCCATCTGTGCTCCGGCCACTTGCCTTCGTGACCCATTTCGTAGACCACTTGACTGTCAAATTTTTTATAGTTAAGAATCTGCGCTTTGGCCTCCTCCCCTGACATTTCCCGTTCGTCAACTGCAGTGCCCCCCACATTGTCAGTAGCGGTTAGCGGCTCTCGCTTGAGTTCTTCCCGAATGTCACGAACAAGGCTTGCTTGATCTTGTCGCCCCGCTGCTTCCATTGCTTTTAATTGCTTGTCGACATACGACCCTTTATCACGCGCATCGAGAGATGCTATTGCTTTTTTCAATAGACCTCTGTTGAAAAACAAAGCGCCAGAATGCATTAAGTCTACTGATGATTTGCTCGTTTTTATAAAAACAGAGATTGTAGCTTCCGCTTGACCCTCGCGCATAGAACCCTGTTGAGGTACCTTAAAGGCAGGGTCATAAGTAATCTCCTCCCCTGGAAGCCTATTCCCAGGCTCACTATCTCCTCTGTGGTTCCAAATATAGACAGCAGCAGTACCGACGACAGCTGCTGCTGCATTAAGGGCTACAGCTCCCACTACTATGCCGGCTGTGGCGACAGGATTGTCGGCCAACCATTTAAAGGCGCTGCTTGCAAATTGGCTAACTTGATCGGTAATAATGCTTGGGTTCGAAATAACCTCTTTAAGAGTGTCGTAGATCTCTTTGCGGAAAGCTATCCCCAAGATTGCGAGAACGATAGCAGAGGCACTTCCAACAACCATTCCTATCTGAAAACAGTTCTTTAAGACCCCGCTCGCCTTGGAACCTGAGGGAGTATGGATTATTTCCTGGGATTCCCTTGCTTTTAATTCCTCCATTTAACTGCCTCGACTTTTATTTATTACTGTCTATCTCTTATTATACATCTATTTTGTTATGGATCTAAAAATTATCACATATTCTTAACAATCAAAGCCTCGCCAAGCTCAGGCTTGGGCAATCGAGTGTTTGAAGGATAAGGGCCCTCTACCCTAAGATAACCTCCCCAAGGCGTTGAACGGGTAGAGGCTGTGAGAGATCCAAATCGTTACTTCATCAAGACCTATGGCTGCCAGATGAATGACCTCGACTCCGAGGTCATGAAGGGCATACTGGACAAACGGGGCTTAAGCCACTCAGAGGATGAAGAGGGTGCGGGCCTTCTTATTTTTAATACCTGTTGGGTGCGCGAGCTTGCGGCTCGCAAGGCAATGGGTAAGGTTGGCCTTCTGGAAGATGAGGTAAAAGCTAATCTAATTGTCGGTATTACCGGCTGCATGGCCTCGGCTAAGAAGGAGGCCCTCTTTGATAAGCTCCCACGACTAGACTTCGTTCTTGGCACCAATAACATCCACCATCTCGATGCGGTTTTGGATGAGGTTGCCCTTGGGCGGGAGCGCGTTGTCCGCGTCGATGCTCACTTTACAGAGGAGCTCCCCTACGCTGAGGCTAAGCGCGATGATAAGGTGAGGGCGTATGTCTCCATTATCCGGGGCTGCTCAAAATTTTGCACCTACTGCTGTGTCCCCTACACACGCGGGAAAGAGGTTTCGCGCACTCTAGAATCGATACTCGATGAGTGCCGCAAACTTATCGCAAATGGGTATAAGGAGATTATCCTTCTCGGCCAGAACGTCAATAGTTATGGCAAGGATCAACCGGAGTGGCAGGTCCGCTTTCACGACCTGCTCTATGAGCTCGATAAGATCCCCGGA
>JAKBAF010000237.1 GCA_021809305.1 bacterium | reverse complement strand
ACCTCAGAATCTCTCAAGTGGATCGGCAAGCACGGCTGCAACCTGACCAAGCTCAGCCTCGTAGGAAATGGTCTGACAGGTGAGATGTTTGCTGAGCTTGCCGAAAAGCTGCCCCAGCTTCGCTCCTGCTGCTTTGGCTATAGTCTTGATCACGAGCATATTAGGCTCATATCTGAATCTCTTCCAAACCTCGAGGAGTTCACTGAGTTCAGACGCGGTGTAAGCACCGTGAATACCGCAGGCTATTTTCCAAGCCACGTGAAAACTTGCTTAAATCAGAAGTAGGCCGGCTCTACCCATTGGGAATTACACGAGGCCGCCCTATAATGGGAAGAGGCTAAGGAAGAGGCATTTCTATGAGTACAGGCGATGTTTGATGAGCGGCTCGTAGAGAAATTTCCAAACGCTCCTGGCGTCTATGTGATGAAGGGGGGAGATGGAGAGGTCTTATATGTTGGCAAGGCAAAGAATTTAAGGGCGCGGGTTAAGCACTACTTCCTACCAGGAGGTGATGGTCGGGCGATGATCCCCTACCTGATGGGGCGTGTTGAGTCAATTGAAACCATTATCGTCTCATCTGAGAAGGAGGCCCTTCTTCTCGAGAACAACCTCATCAAAAGCCATAAGCCGCACTACAACATCATCCTAAAGGATGATAAGGGCTTTATCAGCCTGATGATCACGACGCGCCACCCCTGGCCAATGGTTCGGCTTGTCAGGGTAAAAGGACGGCCGAGCGGAGATGGCCTCTATTTTGGCCCCTATACGAGTACATACGCTGCCCGGCAGACGCTCGAGCTTTTAGGAAGGCTCTTTCCTCTGCGGCGCTGCAGTGATCGAGAGCTAAGCTCACGCACGCGCCCCTGCATCCTCTATCAAATCAAGCGGTGTGTGGCGCCCTGTGTGGGCCTCTGCACAAAGGCGGAGTATGAGGAGACCGTTGCACGCGTTGTCAATTTTTTGAAGGGACGCGATAAGGAGGTTGTGAAGGAGCTCCGAGCGGAGATGGATCTTGCTGCAGAGGCGCTCGAATTTGAGAAGGCGCAGATGATTTTGGGGCAGATCCAAGCAATTGAGCGCACGGTTGAGCAGCAGCAGGTTGACCAGGCAGGGACAGGCGATCGCGATATCCTTGGGATCTATCGCGAAGAGGGGGAGGTCTCACTCTCGCAAATGCTCTTTCGCGACGGCAAGCTCATGGGGTCGCGCAACTACCACTTCTCCTCTGTTGTGCAAGAAAATGGTGAGCTGCTTACAACCTTCCTCCTGCAGCACTATGGAGAGATCGAGGAGGGGCCACACGAGATCCTGCTCCCCTGCCCAGTTGAAGATAGCGAGACGCTCAGAGAGATCTTATCATCAAACAAGAGGCGAGTGGTCCATTTGCACACGCCACAGAAGGGTGACAAGAAGCTCCTAATTGAGATGGCCGAAGCAAATGCAAAGGCTGCCTTCCATCAAGAGCGAGATGAGCGCCACCTAAGGGAGGGAAGGCTTCTTGAACTACAAGAGGAGCTCGGCTTAATGAACTATCCAAGGAGGATTGAGTGTTTTGACAATTCAAGCCTTGGAGGGACAGAGCCTGTCTCCGCTATGGTCCTCTTTCTTGACGGAGAGAAGGAGAAGAGTCGCTACCGCAAGTACAAGATTCAAAAGGCGGGCCCTGGGGATGACTATGGCGCCATGCGGGAGGTCTTGGAGCGACGTTTAACAAGAGGTAAGAAGGAGGAGGACCTCCCCGACCTGGTGGTTGTCGATGGCGGCAAGGGTCACCTCAATGTGGCACTCGGGGTCCTATCAGAGCTCAATATCGTAACTGTTGATGTGATCGCCCTTACCAAAGAGGGGGGCCGCCATGACAAGGGTCTGACGCGTGAGGTTGTACAGGTGGGCGGGAGGGAGAGACCTGTCATCCTTAGTCAGCACGCCCCAGCGCTCTTTCTGCTCCAACAGATCCGCGATGAGGCCCACCGCTTCGCTATCACCTTTCAGCGAAAGCGCCGTGGGAAGCGAGTGATGAGCTCAGCCTTGGATAACATTCCCGGGATCGGCCCGGTAAAGCGGCAGCGATTACTACAGCGTTTTGGCAGTGTAAAGGGGATCATCGCCGCAACAGATGAGGCATTAAAAGAGCTGCAAGGGATTACCAGCAAAGATGTCGAGAAGCTTCGACAGCTTGGAGATTAGTTACGCAGATGTAACTTAGGCCTCGGGGGAAGAGTTCTTTCTTTTGGCGGGCTTTCACCCGCCATAAGAACTTACCAACTTGCTTTGATAACGCCCGGAATGAAGCCGCGAGAGGCGAGCTCGCGGAAGCAGAGGCGAGAAAGACCGAACTTGCTGAGGTAGCCTCTAGGACGGCCCGTCAACTGGCAGCGGTTTCGAAGCCGAGTAGGTGAGGTGTCACGCGGCATCTTATTGAGGGCAACGCGAGCATTTGCCCGCTCCTCTTCTGTCACATTGACATTGGTCGACAGCTTGCGCAAGCTATCTCGCTTTTCAAAATGGCGTTTTACCATCTCTCGTCGGCGCTTTTCTTTCTCGATGAGTGCCTTTCTTGCCATGCTATTTTTTCCTTGCAGGGCCCTTCTGCCGCTGTTTGCGGTTAGGGTCTTTCTTATTGATAATGTAGAGGCGCCCCTTACGGCGAACGACCTTGTCGCCCTTCGATGGATCTGCCTTAATGGATGCGCGTGTCTTCATCGCATTCTCGCTCGTGTTGGATAAGAACTCTTCCCTCGATTTTATACATCAGGTGCCCCCTTCTCCTCAACCGCTTTTTTTTCCCTCAGCAAGCTATCTTACTCTTGCCCCTCTCCCGGCCCCATTGAGCAAGCATTTTTCTCTCGCAATCAATGGTGAAGTTAACTATAATTAATTCGAGTTTTTTAGGAGGTTAAAAATGACAGAGCTAAACAGTGGGTCTAATTATTTTGATTCAAGACTTAGGAATGAGACTTTTACAGCCTGGGCAGTTGTCGGGATAGCCGCTATCAATCTCACATCCTGCTCAGCCATACTCGCCTGTGCGTTCG
>JAKBAF010000236.1 GCA_021809305.1 bacterium | reverse complement strand
GCTATGAAGGGTGGCCTCTGCAGAGGGTGAGGTGTAGGTCAGATTTAAGGTACCGTTGAGAGAGGCTACCTTGGTGAGAGAGGCCTGCAAAGAGAGCTCACCAAATGGGCCAATTGTCTCTAGCAGGCCTGAGCGGCCGGTCGCGAGCTCCAAAAGAGCAACTGGCAGGACCTCCCACTTAAAAGAGGTTTCGAGGGCGGATGAGAGCTCTACCCTCCCGTTGATCTTGCCTGCACGGCCTCCTTTCAGGTCCTTTGAGAGACCCGATAGGGAGAGTGAGAGGGCCTTCGATGCGCCCTTGAACCCAAATGAGCCTTGAAGCTCCTCCAGTAAGGCACTGCCAGGTCCAAGAAGGGTGATGGGCTGGGCGCTAAAGCTCCCCTTCACATCAAGATCGGCAAATTTTTTCTCCTGCAGATTGAGGGAGAAGGGGAGAATGTCAGCCGTGATTGTCGAGGGCTCTTTCATTCTTGAACCTGTAGGGACGGCAGGGTGTGGGAAGAGATCTGGCATTAAGAGGTATTCGATGTGTAGGGGCGTCAGTAGGGTGAAGGCGTGATTTGGATCAAAGGCGGCGGCGGCTGTTACTGAAAGTAGGCGAGAGCGTAGCCAGAGATCAATCTCCTGAAAGTTGACCCTCCATTCAGGAGAGATGGAGAGGCGACTATCCAGCACACAGGGCAAGGAGCTACCTACAATCTTGATAAGCGGTCTCTGCTCTTCTGGTAAGAAGAGGTCAGCGGCTGCTTTGATTCGCGCTCCATCCAAAGAGGGTGCATTCACCACCACTTCTAGTCCGCTAAGGGTCAGGCGGCCCGCGAGCGGAAGGTTGCCGAGCGCAACAGGTGTTGCAGCAAGTGTGGCCTCCAAGTTGGCCGCTTGGGGAGCAAAGGGGGTGTGTAGTGGAAGCCCAAGCGAGTTGATGCGTAGCTGGATCGTTACTGGATGGAGCAAGGATAGCGCGTGATCTGGCGCAAAGAGCAGCTGAAAGGCTTCATCTCGGAGGGAGTAGGTGAGGGTAGCCGGCTCCTGAAGAGTGAGATCTCTGCCCAAAAGAGCTCGAGTGGGTTCAAGTGAGAGGTTGTCGCTCTTCATCGAGAGGGCCACTTCGGTTGAGCCATTGGAGTAGTTCCCCTTAAGGTCTGCAGAGAGGGTGGATCCAATGAGCTTGCGAATAATGAATTGCTTCTCAACTACGGGTTCAAACCAGGCCGTGGGCAGGTCCGTAGCCTGCAAGGTAAACGAGCACTCTCTCGCCGCTCCTCCCTCTGGCAAGAGGTGCGAGACCACTCCCTCTAGGCGAAGAGAGGATGGGCGCCCCTCTTGGATGGCGGCCACCTTGGCAGAGAAGAGCGCAGGTCCCATGTTGGCAGGAAGAGAGAGCGCGCCGCTGAGGTCTGTTAAGGTCAGAGCGCCTATGGCTCTATCCTCTATGGCAATTTGGGTTGTGGCAAGGCGCCCCTCTCCAGCTAAAGCTTTTAGGGCGAAGGGTGAGAGCGCCCACTTTCCATGTACCCCGGAGAGGACAATTGACAGGGTAAAAGGGCTCTTTGTCCGCACCTCTTGAGCGCGAGGGAGAAGGGGGGCGAGTAGTGCCATTGCCTCTGGGGTGATCTCCCATTGGAGCGTGGCCTCCTGCTTCAATGCAAAGGTATTATGAGTACCACTTAAGTGGCCCTCCCCTTGGATATGGGGAGAGGTGAGCGTGGCGTTGAGGGCCGCCTCCTCTCCTATAATATCACCTGTCACATGGCAGTCGATGCGCTCCCCCAATAGCGCTACGATTAAGCCCTGCCGCTTAAGTTTGCTTATCGAGAGTAGCTCATCAATTGGCTGAAGGGGAAGGTGATCTAGCGCGCAGTCGAGGTGAAAAGGGTCCATCGGCGCAAGCTGGGCCCGTGCCTCACTCACTCTGAGCTCTAACCCGCTTGCATTGAGGCGCAGCGTCCCATCTTGCTCACCATCATAGATGCGAGCCTCGGCGCTAATTGTGACATTTTGCAGAGAGCGAGGAAGGTTAAGGTCGAATGAGATCCCTTGGATTTTTGCAGCTCTTAGGTGGGGGTGGGTGATGGTTATCTCCCCCTCCATCGCTTGGAGGTGGCCTGTATAGATGCGGGGGAGCACCTTCTTTCGAAAGAGAGGACGATCCAGTTTCTTCTCTGGTTCTCTTTCTAAGGGGCCCACAGCCTCTACTAGGTTGGATCTGCCATCCTGATCGATAACGAGATCAAGGGTTGGAGCTCTCATCTCAACAAGACCAAGCTCTGTCGATCCAAAGAGTAGCGGCAGGAGGTGAGCGCTCAGCAAGACCTCTTGGGCCTGTGCAACGCGCTTCCCATCAGGGCCAAGAAGTCGCAAGTTGCGGACTCGTTGGGTATTAAGCCATGCGAGGCGGAGATCATCGGCTTCAAATTTTCCGGGAATGTCTGCAGATAGAAGGGAAAGAACGATCTCCTTCCCCCAAGATGTTGAGAGCAACGAGGGAAGCGCCGCGATAGCTGCAAGGAGGAGCGCGATACTCCCAATGAGAATTAAGAGTGGTCGGCGTCCCTTCATCTTCATAGAATCTGCTATAGCTCAAATCTTCGTTCAGAGCCAGCTCGGCTTCTCTGATGATCAATTGAGGAAAAAACAGCCTACACGGTATAGTTTGCGCGTCCGATCTCTATGTTCTCGTAGCTCAGATGGATAGAGCGGCTGCCTCCTAAGCAGCAGGTCGCGCGTTCGAATCGCGCCGAGGACGACTCCTTTTTTTGGCTTTATTCACTACCGCGCCACCCACTCGTGAACCCCTTGAGCAATTGCCCAGGCGACTGTATTAAGGTAGGCAGGATCAAGGAGGCGCTCTCGCTCCTCGGCATTCGTTAGGAAGCCGGCCTCAACAAGAATGGCTGGCATCTCTGTACAACGCAGCACGGCGAAGTTCGCCTCTTTAACTCCTCGTGATGGGGCGTGGGTGTAGCGTAGGATCTTTCCCAAGACATCACTGGCAAGCTCTGATGAGGCAAGTTCGCGATCCCCATCTGGCGTTGAACTTCTATGA
>JAKBAF010000235.1 GCA_021809305.1 bacterium | reverse complement strand
GCCTATTCGGCTACACCGACTTTAATCGCTCTCTTGCCACACCCTTTCTTCTTGCCCACCCCTCGCACCACTTCTCGCTTGCAAGGCTTGGCGATAAGCTTAGCGACTGGATTGATGAGTGCTATATAGCGCCCGATAAGGCCCTCGCTCTCTCTTCAGCGCAGATCGATTGGGCCTATCAAGCCCTCTTTGTGGCCCCATCTCCTCTTCCCATCAGCCCCTCACTCGATCTGCTCTCCAAAAAGATGCGCTTGCAGCCCCATCTCAGACTATTTACTCTTCCTTTTAATCTATTTTCTTTTCGGGCAGAGTTTCTAAAAAAAGATGTCGACCATTGGACAGAGGCGATGAGCTTTCCTCCCTTGCGCGAAGAGGGACCCTACTTCTTCCTGCTCTATCGCACGAGTCAAAACCTCATCCAGTATAGAGAAATTGAACAAGGCCAGTGGACCCTCCTTCATTTAATTGCTGGAGGAGCAAGCCTTGATGAGGCGTGCAATGAGCTAGAGGCGCAAGGGGGCAGTGGCGCCAAAGAGGCGCAAGGATCGCTTCATCTCTGGATCCAGGAGTGGATCAGGGAGATGTGGCTAATACCAGAAATTGAAGGTGAACAATATGAATACAATTAGGATGATCGGTAATTCTCTGCAATCCCTCTTTCTGCTTCTCATTCGGCTCTATTGGGGATACCAATTCGCAATTACGGGTATCGGAAAGTTTATCAATTTGGATAGCATCGTCCACTACTTCCAGTCACTTCACATTCCATTCCCTTTCGCCAATGCAATCCTTGCTGGCAGCGTTGAGACGCTGGGGGGTGTTTGCCTCTTTCTGGGACTTTTTTCGCGAATTGCCGCAATCCCCCTCTTTGCCCTACTCTTAACAGCCCTCTTTTCGGCGGATTTCGATGCGGTTAGCGCCCTCTATACCCACTTCGATGCCGATCCTTTTTTTAAATCGACCCCTGCTCTCTTTATATACGCTGTGCTTATCATATTTATTTTTGGCCCAGGAAAGTACTCGTTAGACTACTGGTTGACACGCTCCTATAAGAAAAAAGAGATGCCTTAATGCTCCTCGTTGGTATCCACTCCTTCGAGGCCAGGCAGCTGAGCATAGCCCCTAAGCTCTTCGATGTGCGCTGAGGCTTTAAGTCGGGTGATGCTATAGACGTGATGGGGTTCGCTGAAGCCTTTAAATTGCATGGTTCCGCGGTCTTCAACTTCAAGGTGTTGTGCGATCTCGGGTAATTTAAGGAAGCCCTCGGTAACGAGAATTTCCTCTCCTTGCGCCTTGCTGCAGAGGCGCGCAGCGAGGTTGACATTGGCGCCCATCACTGTGTAGTTAAGCCTCGTCTGCGCCCCCACATTCCCTGCCACAATCGGCCCTGTTTGGATTCCGATACCGACATCCGCAACCTGCAGGCCCTGTTGTTTGCGCCTGCTGTTTAACTCTCTTAGCTCTTGGCAAATGGTAATTGCGGTAAGGGCCGCCTGAAGCGCATGGTATTTATGGGCGACAGGTACCCCAAATAGAGCCATCACAGCATCTCCGATGTACTTATCAACAACGCCCCGATGAGCCTCGATTATTTGGGTCATGAGGGTCATATACTCGTTGACAAAAGCGATGGTCTCTTGCGGTGGAAGGTTCTCTGATAGATGGGTGAAGCCACGGATGTCGGCAAATAGAACAGACGCCTCGCGGATCTCTCCTCCAAGATCGATCTGAGTCAAAAGAATTTCGTCCGCAATCTCTTTAGAAACGACCTTGTTAAGGACCGAACGCAATTTCTCCCGATCTACAAGCCCCTTCACCATCGCCTTAAAATCCCTCGAAAGGACGCTGATCTCGCTCCGAGAGGTCGGGCTTGCAGGAGGGAGGGTGATCCCCTCATACTGCCCGCGTGCCACCTGGTCAGTGGCTCTTGTAAGAAGGGCTAGGGGCTGAGTGAACCGTTCCGCAAGAAAGATGAGGATGGCCAAAGCCACAACAAAGACGATAACGGCCACCAAGATGATGTGCCGAGAGATCTTTGCCGACAGCTCTTTAGAGTGGGCGATCAAGACCTTAACAGGACCTAGAAGCTGGTTAGATGGGACCAGTTCGATGATCGACAAGGGCCACTCTTTGGAGGGGATGTAATGGAGATAGTAGTAGCTTTCATTTGCTAGGTGGATGAAGCCCTTCTGTCCTAGATCGGGGAGGACGTTCTCTAGGTCGTCTCGGATAGCACTGAGATTTGGCAGAGAGGAGGTGCCAAGCTCGAGAGCTCCCCTCCCCTCGTAGAGGATGAACATTGGGAGGCCGCTGATCTCAGCTAAGGCTAAGAGCATGGGGTTTGTTGAGATTCCCAAGGTAATCAAGGTGGACAGCTTTGCGCTCTCTTCATCCTGTAAGCGCAGGGTATTAACAATTGAGACAGCGCCGAGCGCGGTCGCTCCTGCGATTCCAAATTTAGAGGCGATCGGTAGGGCAGTGTCGCGAGGTGGATGAGCAGCTAACAACCCTTGCGCGTCAAAGAGTGGTTCTGTGGCAAAGACCTCGGCACTCATGATGCCTATGCCGAGCCCCGAACCTGGAGGGATGCGTGCCGCCCCAACTGGAGCATCAGGTGCTAAAGGCGAGGAGAAGCCCCCTTTTGAGCTTAACAAGCTGAGCGAGTCGATCATATTCAGAATGTTGAATCGCCTCACCTCCTCATTGAAGTGCTCGGAAAAAGTGCTCTCGTCTATCTCAGGTTGTGTATCGCTACTGCTTGCAAGCGAGGAAGGGAGTGGCTGAAAAGAGGGCTTTTCTTCAGGTAGGACGATGTGGAGTGTGGCGAGATAGCTCTTAAGGAGGGCTCTATTCTCAGGGGAGGGGTTGCCAAAGGTCTTTGCTAAGAAGCGCTTTGCTTGCACTAGTCGCTCGAGCGTAAAGCGTGTCACCGCGTATTCTAATCCCCCATCTTTTTCTGAATCGAGGAGAGAGAGCTTGGAGCTATAGTGCTCCCCACCCATCCAGAGCTCTTCCGGATCAAAAAGGAGGAAGGTCTGCCTCGATTG
>JAKBAF010000234.1 GCA_021809305.1 bacterium | reverse complement strand
AAGTGGCCTTGGTTGATCCTGCGTATACCTCCCAAACCTGTAGCCAATGCGGCTCAAAAGAGGTAAAAGGCCTCTCTATGAGGGAACACATCTGCAAGAAGTGCGGGTATATGGCACATAGGGATTACAACGCATCTCAAAATATTTTAGCCCTCGGACTAGATGGTCTGGGCATTAGCTCTAGAAGCCTTCGCCCTCAGGCGAGGGAGTAGTCACTGATACATGTCATACATTCATCCAATGCGAAAGAGCTGCATCACGTAAAACTTTTGGATACCTTGATCAGCGAGCCACAACCAATGAGGGCAACCATGAAGACACTTTTCACGACTCTAACCTTTGTAATGGTCTCTACACTTATTGCACAGGAGAGTTTGCCGACAGAGCAGTCTTCTATCATCTGCGGGGAAAACTCTGCGATCAGCAGCTCCGATCAGGATGCAGCCACACGCGAAGCGGTTGCAGGCGTTGCTGCAGCGCTTGTTCTCGGAGGGGGTGCAATGGCTAAACTCCTAAACTCTGGCAACGAAGAGTCCTTAAGTGAACCTGTTGCGATTGCGCCTGAGAAGAGCGGGGCACAAGCGGACAAAGCGCCAGCTGTTCACTAGCTTTCCCCGGGGGAGCTCACCCCATGTGCAGCAGGGCCTACCGGCCCTGCTGCACATGGGGCTATCAATACCCTCATCGCTGCCGCGATTTAGAACAGAAATCTCGCTGTCAGTCTTTCGCTTCCTACGAGATTACCTCGAAATCCATGTGATCGTATAAGGTAAAAGGGGTACAAAATTAACCTAACCCATCCCCTTAGCCTCGTGTGCGTAAGACTTGCCTAAATCCCACAGCCGATGGTAAACGTCAATTTTATACCAGACAATGCGGAGGCGTGAATCCATGGCCAGTAAACTCGATCAACTCAAGAAGCTGAGCACCGTCGTCTCCGATACTGGCGACATCGACGCCATTAAGCAGTATAAGCCGCAGGATGCAACAACGAATCCATCGCTTATCTATGCTGCCAGTCAAATGCCTCAATATCAGCACCTTATAGACGATGCCATCGAATTCGGCCATCAGAGAGGGGTCGGAATTGAGGAGCAGCTTCGCATGACAACAGAGAAGGTGATGGTTAACTTTGGCAAGGAGATTCTGCGTATTGTACCAGGGCGCGTCTCTACCGAAGTGGATGCCCGCCTCTCCTTTGATACGGAAGGAGCCATCCGTAAGGGAAGAAGTCTTATCGCGCTCTACGCGAGCGAGGGTATCCCCAAAGAGCGCATATTAATCAAGCTCGCCTCTACCTGGGAGGGGATTTGTGCCGCGGAGGTTCTTGAAAAAGAGGGCATCCATTGCAACATGACCCTTATGTTTAGCCTTGCCCAAGCAATTGGTTGCGCCCAGGTTGGCGCAACCTTGATCTCGCCCTTTGTCGGTCGAATACTGGATTGGTATAAGAAGAGCGAGGGAAAGACGAGCTACCCCCCAGCGGACGATCCTGGTGTTAAATCGGTCCGAGAGATCTACCAGTACTACAAGAAGTTTGGTTACAAGACCCAGATCATGAGTGCCAGCTTCCGCAACGTCGATGAGATCTTAGAGCTTGCTGGGTGCGATCTCATCACAATAGCTCCGAAGCTTCTACAGGAACTCTCCGATGCTACAGGCACAGTCGAGGCTAAACTTACTCCAAAGATGGCCGCCGAGTGCAAGCTCGAAAAGATCTCACTTGATGAGAAGCGGTTTCGCTGGATGTTTAATGAGAATCCCATGGCTGTCGATAAACTTGCCGAAGGGATTCGCCACTTTGCAGCAGATCTTGGCAAATTACAAGCTGAGATCTTAAAGCGGCTCAAGGTGATGGTGTAGGAGGCGATCCTCAGAGTTTTTGGCTAACGGTCCCCTCAACTGCTCCCTGGATATCGATAGGTCAGGGTCGCGGTTGGCGCCCAGCATCGCCAGATAAGAAGGGGGCTTATCGCAACAACGGCCATGCAACTCACATTCATTAAGGTGATCCGGCGCGCTCGCGCATCTTTGAGTGAAAAGACGGGACGCCCTGCTCGATGTTCGCAGTAAATCATTAGGGCAATAATTGCGCCTGTAATTGTTCCTGCACAGCAGCCAATTGCCACCTGCTCTTTTTTTGTGGTCCCTTCAGGACACGACCAATTGCCACCATAGACATGAACTTCAGTCATTGCGACTTCCCTCTAAGTTGCTTAAACATAATAATTCAAACCCTTCTTAAGAACACAGAGAGGTAAGATGCTTTTTGAAATGATTAACTGGAGAAGAATAAGAAAAAGAGCTAGCCGATCTATCGGCTAGCTCTCAACACTATCTCGAGGACTAACGAGCCGTAACAGCCTCGTCAGTGAAGTCAAAGATAAGCGCTTCGCGGCGCTCCCGATCGACAAACTTCTTAACGCGGCGGTGACGCTCAAAGCCCGTACCCCCAGGGATAATGTGCCCAGTGATAACGTTCTCTTTAAAGCCCATAAGGTTATCGGTCTTGCCAGCGCAAGCAGCCTGCGTAAGAACACGGGTTGTGTCCTGGAAGGAGGCCGCAGAGAAGAAGGAGTCTGTGCTAAGCGATGCCTTCGTGATACCAAGAAGGACCGGCATCCCTTGCGCGGGCTTGCCACCCTCTGCTACTACTTTGCGGTTCTCAGTATGGAACTCCTTCTTGTCGATCTCTTCACCGTAGAGGAAGGCGGTATCACCAGGATCAGCAATGCGCACCTTCTGGAGCATCTGGCGGACGATGATCTCGACGTGCTTGTCGTTAATATCGACCCCCTGGAGACGGTAGACCTCTTGGACCTGGTTAACCAGGTGCTTCTGGAGTTCGCGAACGCCACAGATCTCAAGGATCTCTTGGAGAACGACAAGTCCATCTGTTAGCTGCTGGCCCTTGATAACGTGGTCATCGCGCTGGACAATCAAGTGTTTAGTAAGAGGAATCAAATGCTCCTCTTCCATACCCGACGCCTCATCACGAACAACAACGATCCGCTTGTTCTTCTGGACGCCCCTGAAGTCGACAACCCCATCGATCTTGGCAATCTCGGC
>JAKBAF010000233.1 GCA_021809305.1 bacterium | reverse complement strand
TAGAGGGTATAATAGACTTACATGGTTGGTGGCATAAATCTCATGAGCTCCATCGTGGAGTACGGCAATGTTATTATGCAAGATAGAGGAGGATGGCCTCTCTCCCTTCGAGGCGGCAAGATCCCTCGGGATCGATCTTCTCCTCTCCTATTGCGAGGAGGGGCGCACTCTTCTCCTGTACCCCTCCCTTGCCGCAGCGGGTGAGACTCTTGGGTCTGTAAGGGCGCATCCCTATACTTTGCTTATTACTAACTACTCTCCAAACGAGAGAGCCTTCGCAGAGAAATTGAATCTTGATGAACTATTAGATGGGGAGGAGGCCTCCTCCCTTCCTACATCTTATTTTTCCTCATTATGGCGAGAGCATAAGGATGAGATCGTTGCGAGATTGAATGATCTTAACAAGGGCTCTTTTGTAGAGATGAGCGACGCCTCTCGTCTCATTGATCGCTTAAAAGGGGCATCAAAGAAAGACCGCATGGCAGCTCTCCGCCGCAAGGTCTTTATGCGAAGCGCGAGGGGAGGTGGGCAATTCTATATGATTCGGGATCTGGAGGGCTTTGCTCAGCAGGCTGGGTGGAGTTCGAAGGAGGATCTAGACCCTGAGGGCTATCTTACCCCCTACCTTGGCGAGCCGCTAGATGATGCAACATGTGCTAGGCTCTGCTTTGAGTGGGTAAAGAAGCAGTTCGGCTTGGATCAAAATCGGGCACTCTTTCTTGATGATAAGCAGATCTGGCCGCTACCTGACGGGGCAAGTTATGCGGAGTTTGAGAGCTCTTTTCTCTCCATAATCCCAAGGAGGGGCGCCTGTTTTTTTGCCTCTCCATTGGCAGCCATCCCCTCAGATCGTCTGTTTTTACGGGTCGCACCGCTCCGATGCTTTGACACTTTCTACAACTTGCCAATCTCAACCACACTCTTTTCCCTACCTTTTCTTGAGGAGTCGTTTATTGATTCAGAGGATAACTTTTCTCTGGCACGCTCTCTTTCAGAGGCGGTCACCCTCCTCCTCCCGCGCTACTATAGCTACCTCTCGATCCCAGATAGGGCCTTGACGCGGCCCTATGGGGAGAAATTGGATCTTACCTTGGAGTGTTTGAGCTCTTCCTCAATGGCTGAGGTCCACGCTTTCATGCTCTCATTGAACCCACATCCCCGTCTTGCTGAGAAGCTCATCCAGCTCTTTACAGAGGCAGTGTTAGAGCAGCTAGATGAGGAGAGGCGCGATCACGCCTTAAAGCGTGGCGCTCTTTGCCTGCCCCACCTGCGCACACCAAATCCCCTCTCATCCCTTGCAAAGGCGTACGGCTTGGGTCTTGCTGGCCCCATTATTCAGGAGATGATCTCTTGCGCAGAGACGCCGCAGGAGCTCTTCGCGATGGCCTCGCTTGCTACAGTAAGGGAGGTTGTTGAGCTAATGAATAGCCACTCGCTTGGAGGGGTTGCTCTGCTGATTTACTCCTCTCTTCAGAGAGTGGCCACTCCGCGCGATCTTCAAAACATGCTACTTGGCAGCGTAAATTTGTCTCCTGAGGAGGCAATCGATGCTTTTCTGCCTGCGTTTAAAGCGCATGCCCTTGAGGCTCTTTGTGGATCTCCAATTGATAGAAGCTTTATTGCAACCTCGGCATGCTTTCTGACCCCTTCATTTGCGAGGGAATTGGATGACACTGAACCCTTCACAGCCATTCAGCTCATTAATCGGCACTTTGCCGTTGATGGCCAGCTACAAGAGGCTCTTCAGGGGAGAGATCTTGAGACGGCGCGCGCACTCATTACTAAATCTTCTAAGTTGGCTACGATCCAGATCATCAACCAATCAGCCCAGCACGGCAGTGAGCGTGGGGCAATTGAAACGGTTCTGATCGAGTCTCTTCAGAATTCAACAGATGCCATCATCGGCGCTCACAACTCCTCATATGGCGCCTCAATTGAGCGGCACCAAACGGATACGCTGGGGACGGTCTCTTTTAAAGTGGAGCGCCTAAAGAGAGAAGATGGTCGGGAACAGCTTATTATAGAAGTGAGCGATCCAATCGGAATGGAATCCTTCGAGACTCTTTTGACAGACTTTCTTCTTCCCGGCTTTAGCCGCAAAAGCCAAGAGGAGGGGGCTGTTGGGCGGCTTGGGAGTGGTATTTTTCAGACCTATGGGGCCGCCTCCTGCGTCACGGTGATGACGCGTCCACGTTTGGGAAGCGGTGCGGTCTATCTTCTCCGAATAAAGCCAAAACGAGATAGCGAGAGCGGCGAGGTTGTCGATCTCGCTCTTCGTTGCGCAAGAATTGAGCCAGCGGCTTTTGTCGGGACGCAGATCCGCTTTCTCTTTCAGCCGGGCGAGGCCGACAAGGTGGAGCGCGATGCCCGATTTGCACTTGATTATCTTCGGAGGGTCATTGGATGTAGCTTAAGGCAGCTACCGGGAGGTGATGAGATACGCCTGGAGCTTCTTAGGGAGGGGGGTGAGCCTGAGCCTTTGAGAGCAATCGATGCTCGCCTGCCTATTCAGATAGGGGGTCGCGCTAGCTCCTTTGAGGCCTTTACGCTGAAAGACCGTCTGGCGCCAGGGGTTGTACTAACAGGAGGCGTTCCCTTTAATTCTCTCTCCAATTTTTTGGTAGAGGAGGGAATTCTCTCTCCTACACTTGCGACAGCCTGCACTCGAGGCTGGGCTCTTCAACTTCCTTTGGGCTCCTATGAGCCGAGCCAAAGCCGGCTCAAGCTCAAGCTTCACCCGGCGGCAAGACGGGAGCTTGCTCTCTTTGTTGCTGAAGTTCTCTATCTCAGCCCTCTTTGAAGCGGAGAGGCTCAGCGCCACCTCTTTCCGCAATTTGGGAGCCTCTGTGGAGATTGGGCTCAGGTCAGACCTAACCTTCGCTCCGCTAAGGCACAGCCTGAGCTCTTGCTTGATATTCAGAGCTCATCGACCCCAGATTTGAGCTCATTCTACCTCTACTACCAGCCAGCGACCATGGACGGCGCTGCGTTTAAGAGTTTTTCTGAATGGTTAGCTATGGGCTACAGGACGCTAGTGCCTCAGCTTGAGAAGGTTAAGAGCTGTGCAGAGGATCAACTGCG
>JAKBAF010000002.1 GCA_021809305.1 bacterium | reverse complement strand
AAACCGATCGGCAACATCAAGAAGCCCTTTGCGGATCACTTGAACCTCCGGCAGCCCCAAGATTCCAACATGACCCAGCATTGACAAGTGGGCAAGGCTGCCCAAAATATCCTCTCCGATTAGCTTGCGATCAAAAGAGATTGAGGCGGTAAACGCATCGACCTCCGACTCTGTCACCTTCGTAAATCGGCCGCTCCATAGCTTATTCATTGCCCGATCCTGTCATGAGTCGTAGCGCATTTAGTTTAATAAACCCTGTAGCGTCCGTCTGATCATATCCACCAGTTGTCTCCATGCTTGCAAGCCCTCCGTGGTAGAGAGAGTAAGGGGAGGTTCGGCCTGTAATAAGGACATTGCCCTTATAGAGTGTTACGAAGACCTTTCCCGTTACACGTCTTTGACTTTGGGAGATTGCCGCCATTAAAAATTCCATCTCAGGGCTAAACCAGAAGCCATTATAGATAATCTGCGCAATCTTTGGAGCGAAGCACTCCTTTAATAAAAAGACCTCACGATCGAGAGTGATACCCTCAAGATCAAGATGCGCCTTTAAGAGGATGGTGCCGGCTGGCGTCTCATAAATTCCACGTATCTTCATGCCGACAAATCGGCTTTCGACAAAATCCATTCTCCCAATTCCATGTACACCTCCAATGCTATTGAGATACTTAAAGAGGGCTACAGAACCCGTGACCTTTTTGCCGCTCTCTAGCTCATCGATTGCAATGGGATTTCCACCTTGGAATTCGATGGAGATCTTCATCTCCTTATCGGGTGCACTCTGTGGAGAGGCTGTCCTTAAGAACATCGCCTCTTTAGGGCAGCAGGCTGGATCTTCCAACTCTCCGCTCTCATAGCTTGTATGCATGAGATTCTCATCCATGCTGTAGGGCTTCTCTTTTGTCGATGTGACAGGGATTTGGTGCATCTCCGCATAGTGCAAGAGATCACTTCTGCCTGTAAATTGCGCCAAAAATTCGGGGTCTCTCCAGGGGGCAATGATCCTGGCATGGGGCAGATGTTTGAGAATTGTCAGCTCGAATCGAACTTGATCATTTCCCTTACCCGTTGCTCCGTGCGCAAAACTGCTGATCCCTTCTTTTTGGGCTGCCTCCACTAGCTTTTTAGCAATCAGTGGTCTTGCAAGGGCTGTTCCCAAGAGGTACTTCCCTTCGTAAACGGCGTGCGCACTAAGTGATGGGAAGATGAAATCCTCCACAAACTCCCTTTGGAGATCCTCAATATAGACACTCGTAGCGCCAATTGAGAGGGCCTTCCTCTTGGCTGCTTCAAAATCCTCCTCCTGGCCAAGATCGGCCATGTAACAGACGACATCAAAGCCTTGCTCGATGAGCCACTTGAGGATGACAGAGGTGTCGAGCCCTCCGCTATAAGCTAAAATCACTCTCCTCTTCATTTTACCACTCCTTATTGTAGCAGCGCAGCTAATAGCGCTTTTTGTATATGCAAACGATTCTCACTCTGCTGGAAGATCACGGAGGTCTTTTGATCCGGCAGATCGTGGCTTACCTCCTTCCCTCTACACATAGGCAGGCAGTGCATAAAGAGAGCCTTGGGGAGGGCCTCCGCCATTATCGATTCGGTCACCTGAAAGCCCGCAAAGAGCCCATCATTTGCCTGTGCCTCAAAGCCCATGCTGGCCCAGACATCCGTGTAGATGGCATGAGCCTCTTTTGCAGAGGAGAGGGGCGAGTGCCCTCTCGTAATCGACCCGAAGCTTACTTGAGCGCGGGCAGTGGCGCGCATTAGAATGGCTCCCTCTGGCTCTCGCGTATCAGGGCAGCAGTAGTGGAGATGGACTCCCATCATGGGCGCCAAGAGAAGGAGGCTGTGTAGGATATTGTTCCCATCGCCAATATAGGTGACCTTAAGCCCCTCTAGCCCTCCAAATGCCTCTTGCAAAGTCAGCAGATCTGCTAAAACTTGACAGGGGTGGTGGTGATCGGAGAGCCCGTTGATAATTGGAATACTTGATGCTCTCGCCATCCGATTTAAGCTCTCATCGCTGTGGGTACGGATCACGACTCCATGGCAGTACCCTGAGAGAACCCTCGCAAGATCTTCCGGCTCCTCTCTCTTTCGCGTCGCAGCTACGCTCTCAACTACCGATCCTCCAAGCTCGTGCATCGCGACGGTAAAGCTAACCCGCGTGCGCAAAGAGGGCTTATCAAAGAGAAGGCATAAGTGCTGCCCCTTTAAAAGGGGAGAGAGGTGGCCAGATGCGCGCTCTCGTTTCATCTCGCTTGCATCATGTAGTAGTGAGGAGATCTCCTGATAAGAGAGATCCTCCCCTGTAAGCAGATGTTTATGTTCTAACTTGGTCATTTTTAATCAGCTCATTTAAGGATTTTAGAGAGTAGTGCCCTTTAAGTTTCATCGCTTCGACCATGCTTGTGGCCCCGCTTGCCGTTGTTGCGTGGCAGATCTCTGCAGAGATGGCGAGCCGCCTTAATGCGCCAGTTTCAGAGCTCCCGGGCTCCCGTCCCAATGCGATGATGAGTTGAATCTCTCGCGCTTCCGCCTGCGCGGCGGCCTCCTCTATGTTGAGCAGGTCGCACGAAATGCCGTGGGCCGTGAGCTGCGCATAGGTGCCGGGGAGGGCGCAGAGCGAGAGTTGAAGGGTTTTGAGCTCTTTTGCGAAATTGAGGATCCAATCCAATGGTTCGCAGTTAAGGCTCAAGACGGCGCAGCTCCCAGCTTTTGGGATGTCATAGCCAGCGGCCATTTGCGCCTTGGCATACGCCTCTGCAAAGCTTAAGCCGAGGCCCATGACCTCTCCTGTCGATCTCATCTCGGGGCCAAGCAGCGGATCAGCTCCGCCGAATTTTGAGAAGGGGAGGACCGCCTCCTTTACGGCAAAGTAGCAGAGCTGCGGCGCTGAGAGGTATCCTTGGCTCTTCAAGGAGCGCCCCATGAAGCAGCGCGTTGCTATTTTGACAAGGTCGATCCCTGTAGCCTTTGAGATAAAGGGGGTTGTTCGCGACGCTCTAGGGTTTACCTCCAATACGTAGATCGCATCGTCTTGGATGGCGAGCTGGATATTGATGAGACCAACCACCTTGAGACTAAGCGCGATTCGCTTAGCGATTCCAGCAAGCTCCTCTTGGATAAAGAGGGATAGGCGATAAGGGGGTAGCGAGCAGGCGGAGTCGCCTGAATGGACCCCAGCTGGCTCAACGTGTTCCATTATCCCTGGGATAAAGACCTCCTCTCCATCAGAAATTGCATCGATGTCTACCTCAATGGCATCGATTAAAAAACGCTCTAGAAGCACAGGTCGATCAGAGGCTGCGTGAAAGGCGCATTTAAGAGACTCCTCTAGCTCGCGCTTTTCTGAGATGATAGCCATCCCTCTGCCGCCAAGTACAAAAGAGGGTCTGACAATAAGTGGGTAGCCAAGCCTGTCAGCTGCTGCTACCCCCTCATCCAAGGTGTGGACTGTAGTGCTCTCTGGTTGTTGCAGGCCGAGATGGTGCAAAAATTGGCTAAACCCCGCTCGATCCTCTGTCTCTTCGATGAGAGTTGAGGTAATTCCAAGCAGCTTAACGCCACCCTCCACGAGCGCTGGGACAAGGTTGAGGGGCGTTTGACCTCCATATTGAACAACGACACCGATCGGCTTCTCGACGGCCACAATGGCAAGGATCTCCTCCGCTGTTAAAGGTGAGCAGTAGAGCTTATCTGCGCAGTCGTAGTCTGTAGAGACCGTCTCTGGATTGCAATTTACGATGACAGTTTCAAAGCCATCCTCCTTCAAGGCGCCAATGGCGTGGACGCAGCTGTAGTCGAACTCACTTCCCTGCCCAATACGAGTTGGGCCGCTGCTGAGGATTAGCACTTTGGCTCGCATCGAGGGGGCCGCCTCGCACTCCTCATCATAGGTGGAGTAGAGGTAGGCAATCGATGTGGCAAATTCTGCAGCGCAGCTATCAACACGCTTATAGGCGGGGGTGATCCCCAACTCCTCTCGCTTGGCTCGCACCGATACCTCCTCGCAACCTAAGTGAGCACTTAGCTGAAGATCGGAGAAGCCGAGGCGTTTCAGTGAGCAGAGCTCATCTCGTGTCAGATCGCCCAAATTCTTCCCTGCAAGCCTCTTCTCCTCAGCTACCAGAAGCTCGATCTGATGCAAAAACCAGGGATCGATTGCGGTTAGTTGATGGATCTCCTGCAAAGTAGCTCCCTGTCTATAGCACTCGAAGATCGCCCAAAGCCTGTAGGGGCCAGGTGTGATCAAGCTCTCTCGTACCTCATCGAAATGGGGAAGAGCGGCGAGCTCCATACTGCGCATCGCCTTTAGAAGAGCCTCTCGAAAGGTGGAGCCAATAGCCATCACCTCACCAACAGAGTGCATCTGGGTGGTTAGCCTCTCCTCGCACCCCTTAAACTTCTCAAAATTGAAGCGCGGTATCTTGACGACGACGTAATCAAGTGTCGGCTCAAAAGAGGCGGGGACCTGATTGCCTGTCAGCTCGCTTGAGAGCTCGGTTAAGCTGTAGCCGACAGCAAGCTTTGCAGCGACCTTGGCGATCGGAAAGCCTGTCGCTTTCGAGGCTAGCGCTGATGAGCGCGAGACTCGCGGGTTCATCTCGATCACGACCATCCTTCCATCTTTTGGATTGATCGCGAACTGCACATTCGCACCTCCCGTCTCAACACCTATGGCTCGAAGAATGGCAAAGGAGGCGTTCCGCATCTTTTGAATCTCTTTATCAGTGAGCGTTTGTGCAGGAGCGACGGTTATGGAGTCCCCCGTATGGATGCCCAGAGGATCGATGTTCTCGATGCAACAGATGATGATGCAGTTGTCGCAATTGTCGCGTACCACCTCCATTTCAAACTCTTTCCAGCCAATGAGCGCCTCATCCAAAAGAAGCTCTTGCCCTGTGGCAAAGGCTCGTTTGCAAAGCGCGAAAAATTGCGCCTCCGTATAGGCGAGGCCACTCCCACTTCCCCCTAGGATAAAGGAGGGGCGTACCATGATGGGCAGCCCAATTTTGGCAAGGATGTGCGTGGCCTCCTCTAGATTTCGAGCGACGCCAGATCTGGGTAGATCGAGACCGAGCGCTTCGACTGTTTGGCGGAAGAGAGATCGGTTCTCTGCAAGTTCAATGGCCTGCGGCGTGGCACCGAGAAGTTCTACTCCGTAGGTGGATAGAATTCCGCTCTCTTCCAATTCAAGCGCAAGGTTAAGTGCGATCTGCCCACCCATGGTGGATAGGAGTGCATCAGGCCTCTCTCGCTCGATTATGCGTCTGATAAATTCTTTTGTAAGCGGCTCAATGTAGGTCACATCCGCCATTTGAGGATCGGTCATGATGGTTGCCGGGTTGGAGTTGACCAAGATGACCTTATACCCCTCTTCCCGCAGAGCCATGCACGCTTGCGCCCCAGCATAGTCGAACTCACAGGCTTGCCCAATAATGATGGGGCCTGAGCCGATGATGAGAATGGTGTGAATATCAGATCGTTTTGGCATCGCACTCTTCCATAAGGTTAATGAACTGTTCAAAGAGCTGGTGAAATTCTTGAGGACCAGGACTTGCTTCTGGGTGCCCCTGAAAGCTAAAGGCTGGCTTATCGCGTCTTGCAAGTCCTGCGATCGACCCGTCAAAGAGGGAGCGGTGGGTGACGCAAAGGTTGGATGGCAGTCCGTGATCTGCTACGGCAAATCCGTGATTTTGGGAGCTGATAAAGACCCTGCCGGTGGAGAGTTCCTCAATCGGGTGGTTGGCCCCATGATGGCCGAGGGCCATTTTGAGCGTCTTTGCACCGCTTGCAATGCCGAGTAACTGATGTCCAAGGCAGATGCCGAAGAGGGGGGTATTGGCGGCAAGCAGCGCCCGAATTGTCTCAATTGCAATGCCGCAGGCCGCTGGGTCGCCTGGCCCATTTGATAAGACAACCCCCTTTGGATTCAATTTTAGAATATCACTACAGCTTGTTGTCGCTGGCACTACAGTTAATTGGCAGCCGCAATCACTAAGCTTTTGTAAGATGCTCCTCTTGACCCCAAAATCAAGGACGACCACGTGGGGTCCCTTAAGTGAGTCGCAAGTGAGGTGGTGCGCTGTCGATGCCTCTTGCGCAAGGTTCTGACCCTCAATACCTAGAAAGGACTGCGCTTGCGCTAGGGCAAAATCGGCATCGATCTTTCCGCCCATGATGCAAGCGTGCACGCTGCCAGCTTCCCTCAAAATGTGGGTCAATCGCCTCGTATCACATCCCGAGATGGCCACGACCCCCTGGCTCTTTAAAGCGCTTTGCAAATCGCCCTTTGATCGCCAGTTGCTCGGCATCGTGGATAGTTCACGCATCACAGCTCCTCCACTCCACATACGATCTGACTCCTCATCCTCCTCATTGACACCAACATTTCCAATGTGGGGATAGGTGAATGCGATGATCTGCTGCGCGTAAGAGGGGTCAGATAGGATCTCTTGATAGCCCGTCATAGAGGTGTTGAAGACAACCTCGCCGACAAAAAAACCTGTTGTCCCAACAGACTCCCCCCAAAAGGTGGTTCCATCTGAGAGCATTAATAATCCGTCTCGTTTCATGACCTCGCTCCTTGCTTGTAGTGAGAGGGGTTCCCTCTCTTCGTAGCCCATCTTATCAGAGATGTGCATATTTATGCAATATAGCGATTAATAATGCATGAAAAAGGCGATTGATTGACTGAATATGCATTTCAAGATAATATGGAAGCAGATGCAGGAGAGGCGGGGTGCGCAAGCTATGATTAAAGTCGGAATTGCCGGAGCTACAGGTTACGTTGGCATAGAGCTGGTGCGAATTCTCGCGCACCACAAAGAGGTTGAGCTCGTTTATGCAGCAACCCGCTCACATGAAGGCCAGTGCTTAAGTAAGGTCTATCCGCACCTAAGAGGTGTGACCCAGATTGAGTGTTCCGCTTTAGAGCCGGTTGAAATGGCGGCAAAGTGTGACCTCATCTTTATCGCGCTCCCACATGGCGAGGCGCAACAGATCGCACCCGCCCTTCTCGATGCTGGCAAAAGGGTGATCGATCTTGGTGCGGACTTTCGTTTGAAAGAGGCGGCCTCCTACAAGAAGTGGTATGGCCGAGAGGCCGCGGCGCCGGGCTGCTTAAAACCTGCGGTCTACGGTCTCCCAGAGGTGGTAGCACGCGAAAAGATCAGGCAGGCCGATCTTGTAGCCTGCCCTGGATGCTACCCTACTGCGTGCGCTCTTGCCGCGATGCCAGCCCTGCGGTGTGGCATTGCAGAGAGAGAGGGGATCATCTTCGATGCCAAGTCCGGCCTATCGGGTGCAGGGCGCGCGCTCTCGCTCACCTCCCACTTCTGCGAGGTGGCAGAGAATGTCTCTGCCTACTCAATTGGAGGCAGCCATCGCCATACCCCAGAGATTGAGGAGGTGCTGGGTGAGGTAGCAGGGGGCGCTCTAACGGTTCAGTTCACCCCCCATCTCGTGCCAGCTGTCCGAGGGCTCCTAGTAACGGCCTATCTTCAGCTTAAAAGAGGTCTTACACAAGAGGTGGTTTGGGAGATCTATAGAGAGGCCTACATGGATGAGCCTTTTATACGACTCTGCGCGCTCGGAGAGCTTCCACAGACAGCCAATGTTAGAGGATCTAATTACTGCGACATCGGCCTTCAAGTGGATGAGCGAACAGGCAGGCTCATTGTGGTCAGTGTCATTGACAATCTCATAAAGGGAGCGGCTGGGCAGGCAGTCCAGAATATGAACTTGATCTTTGATCTACCCGAAACTACAGGGCTCGGTCTCGTATGCCCGGCCTACCCATAAATTAAGGAGTTGTGGTGAAGAAGCACATAATGACAGGAGGCGTCTGCGCACCGAAGGGTTTTATGGCATCGGGTGTGGCTGCCGATATCAATTGCAGAGGCAATGACAAGAAGGATTTAGCTCTTATTTTTAGCGAAGTGCCAGCTGTGGCCGCGGCTGTTTTTACCACAAACCGCGTCAAGGCAGCGCCCATCACTCTGACGCAGAGCCATCTGCAAGAAGGTCTTACGCAAGCGGTTATCATCAACGCTCGTAATGCGAACTCCTGTACAGGAGAGCAGGGGGAGAGAGATGCTCTTGCGATGGCCCATCTAACAGCTGATGCCCTCCATATTGCAGCGAATAGGGTAGCTGTTGCGAGCACAGGTCTTATTGGAGTGCCGCTACCGATGAATCGTCTTGAAAGGGGGATACCTCTAGCAAAGGAGGCTCTTAGCGTGGAGGGGGGCCACTTAGCAGCTCAAGCCATCATGACAACTGATACCTATCCTAAGGAGATTGCGATTCAAATTGAGCTCGGAGGGGGCACTGTCACGATCGGGGGGATGGCGAAGGGCTCCGGGATGGTGAACCCCAACATGGCGACCGTCCTTGGCTTTATTACAACAGATGCAAAGATCTCGCTGGAGGCGCTTCAAGTGGCGTTGAAGAGAGCAAATGAGAAGTCATTTAACATGATCACAGTGGATGGAGATACATCAACAAACGACATGATTCTTATTATGGCAAATGGACTTTCCAATACCCAGGAGATTCAACTTGATACACCACTCTTTGATGAGTTTCTTCTCGCCTTAGAGCATGTTCTCATCCATTTGGCCAAGGAGGTGGCGCGGGATGGGGAAGGGGCAACAAAGCTCCTCGAGGTTCGCATCGAGGGCGCAGCTTGCGTAAGCCATGCGAGGAAGGCGGCGCAGGCCGTCTGCAACTCACTTCTTGTCAAGACGGCCCTCTTTGGTCGCGATGCCAACTGGGGACGAATTCTCTGCGCCCTTGGCTATTCAGGCGCGGAGTTCGACCCTCAAAAGGTCGATCTCTATTTGGGCGACCTTGTCGTCATGAAGAGGGGAACCCCTCTGCAATTTGATGAAGAGGCTGCCCTGCTCGTTCTATCTGAGCATGAAGTGGTAATTGTCGCGAATTTGCAAAATGGAGAGGCCTGTGCCACTGGGTGGGGATGCGATCTCTCTTATGATTACGTGAGAATCAATGGAGCCTATCGAACATGAAGAGCGGGGGTCAAATAACTGTTGTCATCAAATATGGGGGCGCCGCGATGCAAACCCCAGATCTGATGAGGTCAACCATGCAAGACATCATCCACCTAAAAGAGCAGGGGATGCGCCCTATTGTGGTGCATGGGGGAGGGCCTGAAATATCGCAGGTGTGTGAGCGATTGGGAATCGCCTCACAATTTGTGGATGGCCTTCGAGTCACGGACCGCGAGACGATGCAAATTGTGCAGATGGTGCTGATGGGGAAGGTGAACAAAGAGCTTGTTTCCTCTCTGAATTGCGGGGCAAAGGCGGTCGGCATTTCGGGGCAAGATGGCAATCTCTTGGTTGCAGGCAAGTACTGCCACTCCTCTGGCATGGATCTTGGGTTTGTCGGGGAGCTAGAGGCGGTGAATATCGCCCTACTCGAGGTCTTGTTAGAGGCGGGCTATATTCCGGTGGTGGCGCCCCTTGCGACCTCATTGGATGGCGAGGCGTACAATATCAATGCCGACAGAGCGGCATCGGGGATAGCTATTGCTCTTCGCGCTGACCACCTCATCTATCTTAGCGACGTGGAGGGTATTCTAAGTGACCCAAAAGATGTGTCGAGTAAGGTTGATAAGCTAGAGAGGGGAGAGGTGGCTCTCCTTATCAAAGAGGGAAAGTTACATGGAGGCATGCTTCCCAAAATTGAGGGGATGGTGGCGGCACTTGGCCACGGTATCAAGAACGTCCACTTCTTGGATGGACGGGTGCTACACAGCCTTGTTGACCATCTAATGGGCTTGAAAAAGATCGGAACGGCTCTTGTTCCAGGCGGGATGTCATGAAAGGAGAGGCGACAAAACAGCTCCATTCAAAATACCTCATGAATACCTACTCTCGCTATCCGATTGTCTTTGTGAGAGGAGAGGGGGCCTATGTATGGGATGCGGAGGGTAAGAAGTACCTCGATTTCCTAGGCGGGATCGCCGTCAATCTCTTGGGGCACTGCCACCCAAGCGTGGTGGAGGCCATTACTTCCCAAGCGAAGGAGTTATTGCATGTATCGAACCTTTACTACACCGAGCCTGCTGCAAAGCTTGCAGAGCTGCTCTCTTTAAATGGAGGGCTAGACAAGATTTTTTTCTGCAATTCCGGGGCTGAGGCCAACGAAGGGGCGATCAAACTAGCGCGGAAGTTTCAATGGAGGAGAGGGCATAGGGAGAAGTACAAGATTATTTCGATGACACACTCCTTTCATGGACGCACCCTTGGGGCCTTGAGTGCAACGGCAAAACCGCAAATTCAAGAGGGCTTTGGCCCTCTGCCAAGTGGATTCCATACCATGGGGTTTAACGAGATTGAAAGGTTGGATGAGGCAATCGATGAGTCGACAGCCGCTTTTTTGATTGAGCCAATTCAGGGTGAGGGAGGCGTTCATTGCGCGGGCAAGGGGTTCTTGGAAGCCCTTCGTGCAGCCTGCGATCGGAGCGGCGCTCTGCTCATATTCGATGAAGTCCAGTGCGGGATGGGGCGATGCGGTACCCTCTTTGCCTATGAGAGCTTTGGTGTGCGGCCCGACATTATCACACTCGCAAAGGGTATGGGGGGCGGATTGCCGATTGGGGCTATCTGCGCAACGGATGCCGTTGCAAACGCCTTTCAGCCGGGAGATCATGGAACGACATTTGGAGCGAATCCTGTTGCTGCTGCGGCAGCGCTTGCGACATTACGAGTGCTCATTGAAGAGAACTACAGCGAGAGGGTGGCTCGCATGGGGGGATATCTCATATCGAAGTTTCATGCGCTGCAACAGAAATACCCCGATGTGATCAGAGAGGTTCGTGGCATGGGGCTTATGATCGGCATCGAGTTGAGAGTGGATGGAGCCTCACTTGTAGCGAAGTGCCATGAGAAGGGGCTACTTGTCAATGTCGTTGCTGGAAGTGTCCTGCGTCTTTTGCCCCCCTACATTATTACTAAAGAGGAGGTCGATAGGGCGGTTAGTATTATCGAAGAGGCCATCAAGCGAGTCAAGAATAAGAGAGGCTTGTGAAAAGTCGTGCTGCTTTGTGAGCTGATTGGGCACAGCAATGGCGATGGTTCCAGCGCCTGCTGCCGCAGTGATTCCAGCTGAGGTGTCCTCAAAGGTGAGGCATTGAGAGGGATCGACACCAAGCTGTCTTGCTGCCTCAATGTAGATATAGGGCTTTGGCTTATTTGTGCCCTCATCATCCTTATAGGCAGCTAAATCATCACGCCCAGAGACAATCACGGTAAAAACATTCTCCAATCCAATTTGCTTGAGATTACAGGAGATTTCGGCGCGAGAGGCAGAGGATGCGAGGGCAAGCTTTAGGCCGCTTTTTGCCCCTTCCTGGCTTAATCGCTGGACCAAGGAGATGGCCGGATCAATGGGCGCGACCCCTTCCCTCTGCAGATGCGAGTAGAGGTTATTCTGAACGGTGAGGACGGTCTCTGGTAAGGAGACCTTCTTTGATCTCTCAAGCGAGCTAAGGATACGCCGTCTAGTATGGCCGACAAGCGGTGCGTACTCATCCAGCGAGAGGGTGACGCCGTGTTGTGATAGCGCCTCCTTCCAAGCAGAATACTTCAGATACTCGGTGTCCACGAGAACGCCATCGCAATCGAAGATCACCGCTTTTATTTGTGTTGGAAGAATCGTCTTCTCTCTTTCTATCTCTGTGGCATTTAGCTGGGCGCCGCTTAACAGTGTCAGTGAGGTTAGGATTAAAGAAAATAGCGGTTGTGCTGCCCACACAGCACAACCTGCGATCCAGCTGAGGGCTCTTCTCGCTTTGGGCATTAGAACCTGTGCCCTATTCCAAGCCCAAACACGCGCCCTCCCACATGGCGACAAAATTCGCTTTCGCAAAATAGTTTTCACATCAGAAGAGCCGCATCGGCCGCATATCCGCAGCGATACCTATTTTATCTTGGCAAACTGCGCCTCAAGCGCATCACTTGTAACGCTGCCGAGAAATTTGGGTAGCTCGAGCCCTGCCATTGAAGCTACATCGTGAAGGGCAGGAAGGGACTTAACAAGCTGATTGAGGAAATTAGAGGTGGACGATCCTTTGCTATCACCGCCATGGCCGCTATCCCATACCGTGATCTTATCGATTTTAATGTTCTTGATTGCCTCCACCTGAAGCTTAACGATCTCTTCCAATTTTTCGATCAAGAGCATAGTAGAGGCGCTTTTTGCATCATCACCACACGCTTCAACGAGCTGTTTATACCCCTTAGCTTTAGCATCCAAGAGCTTTTGAATTCCTTCAGCCTCAGCTTCTTTGATGGCAAGAATCGCCTCAGCCTCACCACGTGCAACAAGAATCCTGCTCTGAGCCTCCGCCTCTGCCTCAATCCGTATTTTTTTCTTTCTAATTTCCTGAGGGACGACCTCTGTCGCTTCTAAGAGCTGAGTTTGGGCTAGGGCGCGCGCTCTTTGGATCTCAGTCTCTGCTTCTTGAGCTGCTACCTGCGATCGGCGAGAGGCCTCCGCCTCCTTCTCGGCTAAGACAGCGTTGGTAAGGGCGATATGGGCTCTAGAGTCATTCTCTCCCCTGACAGCTTCAGCATTAAACGCTGCTACTGAGACCCTGCGATCCCTCTCTGCCAAAGCCTTTCCGATATCCCCCTGCTTCTCTTGTTCAGCGACATCCACTTTGGCTTGGTTGACAGCTGTTGCAGAGGCTTTCTTTCCGATACTTTCGATGTATTCGGACTCATCGGTAATATCGGTGATATTAACGTTCAGAAGGGTTAAGCCAATTTTGTGAAGCTCAGGTTCGATATTTTTTTTGATGGATTCTAGGAACCTCTCTCGATCTTGGTTAATCTCTTCGATGCGCAGCGATGCTACAGTTAGGCGTAGCTGACCCACGATGATTTCTGTGGCCATCGATTCAATACCCTTGTTGTCCAAATCAAGTAGGCGAACAGCGGCATTATTCATGACATCAGATGTAATGCCGACAGCCACGGTGAAGGTGCTCGGAACATTGACGCGAATATTTTGATGGGAGAGGGCTCCTTTTAAGGGGATGTGGATATTGCGTGGGGTTAGATCTAAAAAAGCGCAGCCTTGAATTAGCGGCCAAACAAAGGTTCCGCCACCGTGGTAGCATTGTACTGTTTTGCTGCCACCAACGCGCCCGTAGACAACAAGAATTTTGTTAGATGGACATCTTCGATAGAGCTTTGCAAGAAAGATAAGAATCGAGAAGAGAAAGGCCAGAAAAATAATGATGGTGAGCCCTAAGTACGAGATATCCATAACAACCTACTTTATTGGGGTAACAAAAACCGTTTTTTCATCTGCTTTTTTTATGATTTTAACGGTGGTAAAAGACGCGAGTTCTTCACAATTGTGAGAGATCGCCTCTATCTCATGAGTGAAATTGTGAACTGAAACAGAGATTTTGCCTACTCCATTTTTGGGAATGCGCTGGTAGACCGTTGCCTCCTTACCGATGGAATCCTCTATTCTAAAGACGGTGCCGGAGCTGCGGAGGCTTTTTGCCCCTTTAAAGATGAGGCCGGTGCAAAAAATTGCAACGATTCCGCCTGCCAACGCGAGTAGCACAGAGGTCACTCCTGGCAGATCGAACTCTTTTCGGCAGGTTAATCCAACCCACCCAAACATCATCAAAAAGCCGGTCAACGCTTGCTTTGTCAGCCAGTGGAACTTGCCAGGGCTGATCTCTCCGCCACCATCATCTAGATCGTGATGGCTAGCCCCACCGACTAGATCGAGTAGGAATTGAACGATAAAGAGGCCAGATCCTGAAAGTGCGCAGAACCAAAAGGTGGAGTCTTTGACTATAAAATTGCTGAAGAGGGGAAAGGAAGCTAGCATTTTGACCTTTCGGTTTTTAAGCCCCTTATTATTGCACGGAATTGCAGAAAAGCAAGGGGCGGCTTAATTAGCTTTAATCAGCCGATCGACGTCGAGATGGCAAATAGCGGATAGGTGTCGATTGATTTGTTCAATCTCCCAATCCCACCAGGCTATTTGGAGAAGCCTGTCAATGGTCGGATCATCAAAGCGCATTTTAACGACCTTAGCGGGATTCCCAGCAACAATCGAGTAGGCTGGGACATCTTTTGTAACGACGGCGCCTGCAGCAACAATTGCCCCATCTCCGATATTAACGCCCCCCATGATCAGGGTACCGTATCCAAACCAAACGTCATTGCCGACAATAATATCCCCCTTGATAGGCACATCAGAGAAGCTAAACACTCCCTCCCAACCCTGGCCAAATAGGGGAAAAGGGTAGGTGCTAATGGCATCTAGCTTATGGTCTCCTGTCATAATGAACCGAGTCTCTGCTGCGATCGCGCAGAACTTGCCGATAACAAGCTTTACTTTTGAGAGGGCGTAGTTGTAGAGGACGTTATACTTTTCGAATTTCTCGGGCCCATTTCGGGGGTCGTCAAAATAGGTGTAATCCCCGATGAAGATGTTACTGGTTTTCACAAAGTTCTTTAGAAAAATAATGGAGCTGAGATCTTTGATGGGGTAGATGGATCTGGGGTCGGGGCCAGGACCAAATAGAGTCATAGGCTATTTCCTAAGATTTTATTCGCCTTCCACTCTCCATCACTTCCCGGAAAAAAGTGAACGGGGAGGCAGTTGGCAATTGTCCATTCATGGTCTACGACACTCATTAGACAGCACATTGTCCAATGAATGCCCCCGTGGGCCACAATCAAGATGGGACCGTCACGCGAAAGGGCTTGGTTCACGCCGCTTACGGTCCGTTGCATAAAGGCTCGCACCGACTTGTGGGCGCTTTGATGCGCGTTTGCACCGCAGCTCCTCATCTCATTCCACACCTCCATGGAACACTCACCAAGCTCGGGTATCTCGAAATGGGATGCGAGTAGTCTTAAGGAGATGATCTCTTTTGTCTCCTTGGCCCGTTTGAGGGGACTATAACAAACAGACCTTATAGGCAGGGTAGCGATAATGCCCTCTACCGCAAGCGCTTGCTGCACACCTGTTCCATTCAAAGAGACATCCTCGTGGTCTACCTTGGCATGTAAAAGGTTGTAGTCCGTTTGCCCATGTCTGATAAAGTAGAACTCTTTTTTAGGAAACATCTGCCTTCCAGTTAAGGTTTACCAGGAATTGATCCCGCTCTCTTTCATGCAGATTTTGCGCTTGGTTTGTCGGAAAGATCGAAATGCGGGGCTGTTTTATAACGTTGCCAGTAACCAACCAATCTTCCCATGAACATGCCGGAAACT
>JAKBAF010000232.1 GCA_021809305.1 bacterium | reverse complement strand
GGATTCGATCTCATCTTCATCTAATAGATCACTTAAGCCATCGGAGCACATTAAATAGAGGTCACCCAGAACCAGCGCTTCATGCTCAATTGTCGGCTCAACGCGCTGCCTCGTTCCAATCGCCCGAGTAATCACGTGCTTATAGATAAAGCGGTCGGCCTCCTCAGGTGTGATCCGGCCTGAGTCGAGGAGCTCTGTGAGAAGCGAATGGTCCTTGGTCAGCCGCTCTAGCACCCCCTCTCGCAGTCGCAAGATGCGGCTATCCCCGACATGGGCGTAGATCACCTCGTTTGGTGTGAAGAGAAGCGAGCAGAGCGTCGCACCCATTCCTCTAAGGTGACGATCTGTCTTGGCCCTCGTAAAGACCGCCTCATTCGCCAGAACAATACCGTCGCGAAGGGCGCTCTCCACCTCGGTAAGCGGCTTCATCTGCCACGCCTCATGGTGCTCTCGAACAAAAGAGAGGAGGGTCTCAACGGTCAGTGCCGCTGCAATATCCCCTCCGAGGTGGCCTCCCATACCATCTGAGAGTACGTAGAACCGGCAGGGAGGCGCCTCTCCCCAAACATCCTCATTGCGAGAGCGTACAAGACCCACATCGGTCAGCCCGCAAGCCGCCAAAGAGTAGCCCTTACCCTCTGCCCCTTTGCTCCTTGACCTATCTTGCTCCAAAGAGTCTATCACGCTAACTCTCCTCTTGCCACATCAGATACTAGTCTACTAGAGAGGAGTCCTTTCTAATAAGGGATTTCCAACACGCCCAATGAATAAAATTTGATGTGTGTGAACATCTACAATAAGATAGAAGAAGGGGCGGTTCGCCTCGAAGGTCACCTCACCTTCAACGGGTGGAAGAGCCTTATAGCCCATGACAATTCCAGAGGACGCAGCCGCTTCAGTTCCCCCTTCATCAACAGAGATCATCGCATCGTGAACCACACTAGATATTTGAAGATCCATCGACCCATCAATACCTGAAAAATTAGCTTCAAAGCCAAATGGGTTATTTAGCCCCATCTGCTGAAGAATCCTGATCGGGAAGAGATGGGTTGCTGTCTTAAAGCGAGGCAGGCTCAATTCAACGGCGCGCATTCTCATCCCCTCCATCGCCCCATCAATTTGCTCAAGGCTCAATCCCTGCTCCCAGGTAGAGAGATCCTCACCCTCGTTAGGGAGCGCTACAAGCATTGCAAGCTGTACCCCATCCCCAACCGAGCGGTAGGGAAGGGCCACCATCGAGAAGTCCTCACCCCTATAGTAGGGAAAGCCCCTTGTCCGGCGCATCATCGCAACTTTTACCGACTCCCCCACCTCCGTCCAAAAATCAGCTTCCACTGTGTTGTCTGAATCGAAGGGGACGCTCCAAGGCGCCTTTAAGTAGAGCGCATTTGCCAGAAACATACGCGTTGTCATGCTGATATCAACAGGTCGGACAATCTCTTCGATCTTGCCATTCGTCTCATTAGAGACCCACTCGTTGATCTCACCAGCAACGGCCACCGAATCGGTAAAGTCTCGCCTCCAAAGTGCGCCACCGTAGTAGAGCTCGATCATGGAGGTGTAGTCTTGGAGCAGAGAGGAGTCATTGGCAATCCACATACCGTGAGCCATATAGAGCTGATAGTAGGCCGATGAGCGCCGCTCCTCTAGCACTAGACCCAACTGGCTGAACTCTTGAGCTAATGTGAGGCGTGAAAATGGAGGATAGTCAAGGACCTCCCTCATCTCTTTTTTCGTCTCTCCATGTGCCCCCAAATAGGCCATGGAGAGGCCCGACTCAATTGAGAAGGGGGAGACGACAATATTTCCACCCACGCCTGCCACCTCTTGATAGAAGGCGATTGAGAAGCGATTAAGGCCCTCCACAAGCTCACTTGATGGACTCTCTGCTCGAGCAGGGCAAAAGCCAAAAAGTGCTGCAGCTGCCATACAAAGTCCAAGTGTCACACCCCGTACTCGTCCCATGGCTTTTCGCCCCCCTTGCATTTTTAAGATCACCCTACCACAAACTTCTTGCAGACGCTAGCCTGTTTGGAGCAGCGCAAAGGGAAGATGGGCGAAGAGCTCAGCTGCAAGAATAACACGATGGGCACCTTGCCGATGGAGAGCTACTGGCTCACCTGTAAAAAGATCCTTGAGCTGCTTGAAGCGGAGGGCGCCAGGTATTATTAGGGCCGTATTGCCCCACACAATGCTCCCTATTGGGAGCTCGCCACTCTCATGTGCGAGGGTAGAAAAGAGGCGAGCTGCAGCTACTAGGCAGAGATCCGACCCTCTTTTCCGAATGAAGGCCACGATGTGGCCAGCATGCCGGCCAGATGCCATGAGGGGATGGTAGTCGCCCTCAAGAAAGAGCGCTTTATGGTCACGTCTGAAGTTGAGGGAGCGCCAATGGAGGTAGAGCTTAATCTTGCCATCCGCTGGGTGCTGGAGCCACCCTTTGATAAGCGGCACTTTGTCCTTGCTCCTTGATATGGAGCGCTTGATCGATGAGAGAAGCTTGGCGTAGCTTCTCAGATCAACGGATCGGCGATTATCAGGATCCATAAGAAGGTAGCGGAAGAGCTCCATCCCCTGGTAGATGTCGACAACGCCGCAAGAGCCCATCTTCAGGAGTGTGGCTGAGAGGGAGTTCCAGATCCCAAACTGCGAGAGGCGCGCCTGCAGGGGCAGAAAGGTTTTGAGAAAGGGGCCATGCTGATCGAGTATGGAGAGGAGGAAGCTCTTGACAGCGGCCTCATATCGAAGATCAGGATGCGCCCAGCTCGTCTCAGTACGCGCTTCACGCAGTGATTTGAGGATACAAGCAGAGAGGCGTTCTAAAAATGGCGGCCACTCTTTGGGCTTAAGGGGATGGGGAGGAAAGATGCCACAGATAGTCTGATAAATGTAGTACTCGGCGTTCAAACTAGGAGCTAAGGCCCCTTTGATGCGGCGCTTGCTTTGCCTATTCGTCTCTCTCCACAAGTTGACACAAGCCTCCCATTCATTGGGGAGCTCGCTAATTGCATTGAGGCGCTGCCGTACATCCTCGGATCTCTTGGTATCATGGGTCGAGGTCGAGAGCAGACCATAGGGCCAAGACTTAAG
>JAKBAF010000231.1:1933-3093 GCA_021809305.1 bacterium | reverse complement strand
GAATCCCTCTTGGCATCATGCTCGATACGAAGGGGCCCGAGATTCGCCTTGGAAAGCTCAAGAAGGATCCGCTAGAGGTTAAGGAAGGGGAGATCTACACGCTGATCGGGGAGGCGGTGGCGACCAAAGAGACCCTCATTCCAGTAACCCCCCCCCATGTACTAGCCTCTCTTAAGAAGGGGACAGAGCTCCTCTTTAATGATGGCTATGTTGAGGCGCGTGTTGTCGAAGTGACAGAGCAGGGAGTGCTTATCGAGATTCGAAATTCGGGCGAGCTCAGGTCTCAAAAATCGATGGCAATACCGGGCGTTGCTGTTGATTTGCCGATGATTACGGAAAAGGATGAGAGCGACATCCGCTTTGGCTGTCAGCAGGACATCGACTGGGTCGCCGCCTCTTTTGTCAACGCCCCCGAGCACGTTCTTGGGTTAAAATACCTCCTTGCAAAGCTTGGCAGACCCGATATCCTCGTCATGGCAAAGATCGAATCGGTGCGAGGGGTGGAATACATCGATGACATCATCCAAGTCTCAGATGGAATTATGATCGCACGGGGAGATCTCGGTGTTGAGGTCCCTTTAAGTCGGGTTCCTGGACTGCAGAAGATGATGATTCGCAAGTGCGCTGTTGCGGGTAAACCGACCGTGACAGCCACCCAGATGCTGGAATCGATGATTCAGAATCCTCGCCCAACAAGGGCCGAGGCCTCCGATGTTGCAAATGCGATCTACGATGGCTCATCGGCTGTGATGCTCTCTGGTGAGACAGCTGTCGGTCGCTATCCTATCGAGGCGTGTTCGATGATGCGTAAAGTTGTCCTCCACACCGAGGAGGACCTCGACTACACGGCAAGCCCTCCAGGTGATCTTAGACGGGACTATCAGGACGTGCGCTCTGCTGTCACGATGGCAGCAGTAAAAGCTGCTGGCAATGCCAACGCGCGAGCGATCTTTGTGATCACAAGTACCGGACGGGCTGCAAGGCTTCTCTCTAGGCTCCGGCCTAAGATGCCAATTATTGCACTTACCTTTACACGCAAGGTCTACCACCAGCTCTCTCTCTATTGGGGGGTTATTCCTCTCCACTCCGAGCAGTGCCACTCCATTGAGGAGGCCTTTAAGTTTATCAGTGGTTGGGCCTTAGCGGCAGGCCATGTTCGC
>JAKBAF010000231.1:0-1923 GCA_021809305.1 bacterium | reverse complement strand
GATCTTGTAATAGTAACTGCTGGCATTCCCTATGGTGTTTCTGGATCGACCAATATGATGGCAGTTGAGAGCATCGGTGATGTCCTGCTGCGCGCCCAGACAGGGTGTGGTCGTCGAACGAGCGGTGAGATCGCAATCGTCTTTAGTCCAGATGAGGTAGATAGGGCAGCTGTCGCCGATAAGATCCTTGTCCTCACAAAATGTGACGATAGCTACCTCTCTCTCCTTAAGAATGCACGGGGGGTCATCTTGCAGAATCTACCAGAGGATGTGGAGTCGGAGCGGTATGTCATTCTTGTGGGTAGAGCTCTTAGCCTCTCAGCGGTTGTCAGGGCAGAGCGAGCCCATAGCAGCCTGCAAAATGGCCAGGTGGTCACAATCGATCCAATCGAGGGGCTCGTCTTTAACGGCCACGTCGAGCCATGGGAGGAGGAGGCGCTATAGTGCTCTAGTGGCCTCTAGGAAGAGGCGAGCGGCAAAACCGCCGCGCTTCTTAGCTTTTGCGCGCTTTGCCTGCATTGCTGATGCAAGAGAGAGATTGCGCTCGCTGAGATAGGCATCCATGACCTCCAGAAGGTCACCCGCCTCCTCGAGGCGCTCTTCATCGCTCTTAGCGGATAGTAGTTCTAGCAGCTCCTCTTGGAGTTTATCATCTAGCCGATCGCGATACTCAGCCCTCTCCATTACTCTAGTAACGCAAGTGACTGCCTCTTCGGCTAGCAGATGGGGGATCTTATCTCGAATCAGCTTGTGATGCGCCGTCTTTTGTTTTGCTAGTTTAAGTTCCGCTACAACCTGGGTGGCAATCGGAGAGAGCTTCCGCTCCTCTACCCTCTCAAGCGGATACCACCCCCAGGGGCCCTCAATGGAGGATTCAGGAATGGGTTCTAACCCGTAAAGGCGGTAGACAAGACAGATGAAGTGCATGTGCATGAAGCAGGAGGGATCGATCTCTTGGTAATTGACAGTAGCTGAGTAGCTTCCCATCGGCTCCATGGTAGAAAAGGTCATGGCTATCTCCTCGAGCACCTCGCGACGCAGGGCTGTCTCAAATCCTTCGCCAAACTCAATTCCTCCTCCCGGAAGATGGAGCCTTCCCGCATCAGGTCCTGTTTGAATCTCTGTTAGAAGAAGAGCTCCTTCTCGCAGAGCCACGCCATAGACACCTGTTCGAATCTTCTTTTCCATTTGATTTGTCCCGTTGGTCTCAAGGGGAGATCAGTGTACCATAGTAGCTGCAGCCAAAAAAGAGGGATCAAAGTGCGGTGTAGGTGTTGCGAGTCAAATTCTCCGCCTTCGGGCTATATCTTTGCTAAAGAGCACCCTTCCTATCTGCGCGTTCACGAGGCACAAGAGCTCGGAGCGCCTCCTTTTCCTCTCCAAGGGGGGAGCGCAACCACCACCTTGCCGGAGACCTTCGTCCTGCAACTTAAAAAAGGACGCATCATAGGCGATGCGGGCGTTGTGGTTACCGAAGAGAATAAGGTAGTGGCTGATACGGCGATTCACTTCGGGCGGCCAATTACACGCCATCGCATCTTCGAGCGTCGTGGGGTACCACCTCTTGTAAAAATCAATGGCCGTGTTGCTGTTATCGCCTCGATTAATCCTGAGTGTTACTACCACTGGATGTGCGATATCCTTCCAAAACTTGAAATTCTCCGCCTCTCAGGGATCAAGGCGGATACCCTCTACCTATGCGGGGAGGGGCGGCCCTTTCAGCGCGAGACGCTGGCTCGCCTTGTTGGGGAGTCAATGAGGGTAATAATTGGGAGACCCACACTTCATCTCATGGCAGATGAGCTTATTGTACCCTCACTTGCGGCTCCCTACCCTCACGTTAGCGGGTGGGCCTGTGGTTTTTTGCGCGACGCTTTTTTGCAACAAGTAAGTGTGGGAACAAGGCGGCGCATCTTCGTCTCA
>JAKBAF010000230.1 GCA_021809305.1 bacterium | reverse complement strand
TAAATAAGGGGTTCGTCCTCGTTGCAGGTTTGAGCGTTCGCACCTTGCAGCTCAGGAGGCAGCTTCTCTACCTACCTGAGCTACATTGGGGGGCACGCAAACTATAACGCGGGAGCCTCTTTTTTTCTCAATCGGTGGCAGAGCGGACTAATTGGAGTTTTGAGGTGAGAGTTTAAGCTTACCTGCCCTTTGCTCGAGCGCTATAATTTCCCCACTACCATTCAATTTCCAAAGTTCATAGATTCGCTTATTTGAGAAGAGAAGATCGACTGGCTCATCCCATTGTGTCGGCTCCTCTATAGCTAACCCGGCAAAGCTCTTGCCAAGAAAGGTCGACTTTCCACTGCTTTCTAAGTGCCAGTAATAGACGCCGTTGAGATCGAGATCCCATCTTGTAAGAGTGAGAGCTAGCAAGAGCTTCTCATGTAAGACAACGATGAGCATTTTTGGTTGCTCGATTCCACGAGCAATATCTGGGAGGGGATACCTGGCGTTCCCTGGCAGCGAAAGCTGCCACTGTGGAGGAAAGGTCGCAAGTGAGCACTGGCCGATTCGACTCTGCACCGCGATTTTAGAAATTTCAGGGGGGAAATCTCTCCTTGCTGAATCGGACGAGAGAAAGTAGGAGTCGCTTTGCCATGTAAAAAACTGCAGGTTGCTCAAGGGAGTAGTAAAGTCGCATTGGATAGTGCGCCTCCACTGCCCACTTTGATAGGTAAAGAAGGAGAGCGAGCTCTTCTGCCGAACGAGCAGAGCGACCTTTCCAAAGAGTGAGGAAAGGGTGAGCTCTTCTGGCACTTCTTCTGACCACTGCTTGATTGTGAAGGGTTCTGACCACTTATCTCCTCTGGAAGAGAGCAGCTTGAGGTCGCTTTGGCCGCAGTCCCAATTCGGCCAATCGCATTCAATATACGCCCCCCAAACCAACCCATTCATTTTAAAAAAGAGAGAGGAGTGGCCTCGAGAGTCTACACTACGGCCAAGAGGTGGAAGTTCAGCCAAGCGATGGGGAAATTTGCCTAGGTTTTGGAGCTTAAGGTGACTATCCAAAAGAAAAAGAGTACAATCTTTTCCCTTTTCGACGATGAGATGATCGGTGCGGCCGGCCAACGAGATAAGGCCAGAAACCATCTCTTCTTCCTTAGCTAAGACACTCCTGGTCGGTTCAGAGGCTAAGAAATCGATCGCTCTCAGCTCCTCCTTTTTTATGAAGACCCTATATGCGCTATCTTTCCCATAAAGGTAGCACTGCGTATCACAAGGGCGTTGCGAGACGAGACGCGCGCCTTCTAACAACCGGCTTTCGGGATTAGATTTTACTATGCTCGCTTCCATAAATACTCCTTTACGTTTTAGCCTGACTGCAGTTTAATATCAATTTTGGCTTTTTTGCAAACAAATGCCAGCAGACTTCAAAAGCTAGAATCTAAAATAGGGGGTGTTTACATCTCCGCCATTATTTGCTGATCTATGAGCGACCCTATTGTTGGCTGTACGCTCACTTCTTGAACTCTTCAAGAGCCCGTGCCGCTCGCGCGTCGTGGAGCCAGCAAGCCGCTTTATGCCCCTCCTCATTTTGTGGGATAAAGGCCGCTCGCTCCTCCGCACAGATGCCTATTGCAAAGGGGCAGCGGGGGGCGAAGGGGCAGCCTGGCATTGGCTGTATGAGGCTGGGCGGCGAGCCGGCAATAGCCTTTAAGGGCATCTTCTCTCCATGAACCCGCGGAATTGAATCGAGGAGGCCGCGCGTATAGGGGTGCGCTGCCCTGTAGAAGATCTGCTCGGCCGTGCCAGACTCGCAGATCTGCCCCGCATACATCACCATCACGCGGTCACAGAATTTTGCAACGACGCCAAGATCATGGGTGATAAGGAGAATGCTGCACCCATGCTCCTCCTGTAGCTCTTTGAGTAGAACAAGAACCTGCGACTGGATCGTGACATCGAGGGCAGTTGTCGGTTCATCGGCAATGATGAGCTTGGGCTGGCAGGCAATGGCCAAGGCGATCATCACGCGCTGTCTCATTCCACCGCTAAACTCATGCGGATACTGCTCGAGCCGCCGCGTAGCATCAGCAAGGCCAACCCGGGTCAATATCTGGGTGGCGCGGCTGCGCGCTGCCTTTCGCGAGATCTTGTGGTGGCGCAGCAGCCCTTCGATGATCTGGTTTCCGACCTTCATTGTCGGGTTGAGAGCGGTCATGGGATCTTGGAAGATCATGCCGATCTCCTTCCCTCGAATACCGCGGAAGAGTCGCTCAGGAAGGGTTACCAGGTCGACCCCTCCAAAGAGGATTCTCCCCTCCATACGTGAGTTTTTACGGCTAAGGAGCCCCATGATGGAGAGAGCTGTCACGCTCTTGCCACAACCCGACTCTCCCACAAGGGCAACCGTCTCTTGCGGCTTAATCTCAAAACTGACCCCTCGGACCGCTTGGACAAGTCCTGCGTAGGTGGGGAAGGTAACGCGGAGCTCTTCTAGCGTGAGTAGCGCCTCTCCCATATTTCCCCCTACCGGATGCGCGGGTCAACAGCGTCGCGCAAGCCATCCCCAACAAGGTAGAGGGCGAGCATCGTTGTGCTGATAAAACTTGCAGGGAAGAGAAGCCTCCAAGGGTAGTAGCGCATCGCTGCAAGCGACTCGCTCGCCATCGCCCCCCAGCTGGCAATGGGCGCCTGAACACCTAAGCCAAGAAAGCTTAAGAAGGCTTCTGTAAAAATTGCCGTTGGAATTGTAAAGGTCATCATCACAACGATCGGCCCCATCGCATTTGGGATGACGTGGCGCAAGAGAATGCGACTCGGGCCTGCACCAAGTGCAAGAGCTGCCCCAACGTACTCCTGCTTCTTAATTTGAATCACGCTTCCCCGTACGACCCGTGCCATGTTAATCCACCCAGTAATTGTCATCGCAATAATGAGGGTGAAGATGCCAGATCCCATAACAACAATTAGCATGATGACGACGAGGAGGTAGGGTATTGCATAGAGAACATCGGCAAGGCGCATCATCGACTCATCGATGCGCCCTCCTGTATAGCCAGCAATCCCTCCCCAGATCACCCCCAAGACAACGTCAATAAGAGCGGCTGTTACGC
>JAKBAF010000229.1 GCA_021809305.1 bacterium | reverse complement strand
ATCAAACCGATGTTTGGCCCTTCCGGTGTTTCAATCGGGCAGATCCTACCATAGTGGCTCGGGTGAACGTCACGCACCTCAAAACCCGCCCTTTCGCGATTAAGACCGCCGGGGCCGAGGGATGAGAGACGCCGTTTGTGGGTGAGCTCTGCGATAGGGTTGCTCTGATCCATAAACTGCGAGAGCTGAGAGCGTCCGAAAAAGTCCTTAAGAACGCCACTAAGCGCCTTTGCTGAGACAATCTTCCCAGGAGTGAGCGTATCTGAGGAGAAATCAAAGAGGTTCATTCTCTCTTTAATAATCTTCTCCATGCGTGCCAGGCCGACCCTGCACTGATTCTGGATGAGCTCTCCGACAGACCTTACACGCCTATTGCCGAGGTGATCGATATCATCGATTGAGGCATCAGGATCGCCAGCTCGAAGCCGCACTAAGTACTTGAGTGCCCCAATCACGTCCTCTTTTGTCAGAGTAACAGTCTTTAGCGCCTCATCATCTAGAGGAATGCCGAGCTTGCTATTGAGCTTATAGCGACCTACCCTGCCCAAGTTGTAGCGCTTTGGGTCAAAGAAGAGGCGCATAATGGCTGATCTTGCGTTAGCAAGGGTTGCAGGCTCACCTGGTCGAATCTTGCGGTAGAAGTCCTTAAGAGCCGATTCATATGAATCAGTAGGATCCTTAGCTAACATCTTGATTATAGGAGAGGTTTCGTCAGCATCTTCAGCAATTCGAACGAGACTCAAACCCGCATCCATGATCCGCTTGAGCATGGCGGTTGTGAGCTTCTCACCTGCTTTGCCAAAGGTGACACCACTCTCCTCATCGATAACATCTTCTGCAAGAATTCGGCCGACAAGTTTAGCAAAGTCCTTCTCCGAACGGAACTTCACTTTGCGTGTCGAGAAGAACTCTTCAATGATATCGGCGTCGTTAGAATAACCAAGGGTTCGGACAAAGGTCGTTGCCAATATCTTGCGCCGACGTCGCTTGCGATCGATATAGATGTAGATGTGATCACTCGTATCAAAGGCCGCCTCAAGCCAGCTACCTCGGTATGGAATCATCCGGAAAGAGTAGAGGATGTTGCCCTTACTATGACGCTCACGCTCAAAACAGATACCAGGCGATCTGTGGAGCTGTGAGACAACGACCCGTTCCGCACCATTGATGACAAAGGTGCCCTTGTCTGTCATAAGGGGAATGGTCCCCATATAGACCTCTTCCTCCTTGATCCCTGTCTCATCGGTCAAGCGGAATTTCACCTTCAGAGTAGCGTTGTAGCTAATACCGCGGCGAATGCACTCCTCAGGGGTGTACTTTGGAACGCCTAGTGTATAGGAGATAAACTCGAGTATGGTCTTCTCATCATAGGACTTGATCGGAAAGAGCTCGTTAAAGACCTCTTGCAGACCTATATTCTCTCGCTCTTCGGGAAAGACCTTAGATTGAAGAAATTGCTCGTAGGACTTAATCTGAACTTCAATGAGGTTAGGAAGGTCGATGATATCTTTTTTTTCATTGAAACTGACCCTCTCAGGTGACCTCTTCAACATAATAGCACCGCTCCCTCGTATGGCTCTCTTGAAAGCCTGATACTCTCTAGTTTAACGGACAGGTCACTTAAACTTGCCATCCTATTGGGTAGCAAAGCTTAGCGACAAAAAGCTAAGCTACTTCCCCGGGTGGGCCCCGTGAGACCGCAATATGGTAGGCGATAAGTCGGTTTATTAGCAAACGCCTCCCACCTCTCGCCCATGTAGGCAAGCTCCATGGGAAGCCGGTTGACGGAACCGTTTTTCTATCCTCCTTGAGGAGACCCACCCCTTAAAAAAGGGGCGGGTTTTTCAAAAAAAACAGCTACTAGGCTTCGACACCCTTAAGAGAGGCCTTAGCACCCGCTGCTTCCAGCTTCGCCTTCATCTCCTGGGCTTGCGCCTTAGGAACGCTCTCTTTAAGCAGCTTAGGCGCTCCCTCAACAAGATCCTTGGCCTCTTTTAAGCCAAGTCCTGTCAATTCACGCACAACCTTAATCACTGCAATCTTCTTATCAGCAGGCGCCTCTTCCAACGTCACATGGAACTCTGTTGCCTCTTCTGCTGGCGCAGCTGCTGCTTGGGTAGGTGCCGCTGCAAAAGCCACTGGAGCTGCTGCCGCTTTTACCCCCCACTTCTCTTCAAGTGCCTTCTTGAGCTCAGCCATCTCAAGGACTGTAAGCTGACTCAGCTGATCGATAAGAGCTTCTTTGTTCACGATTCTACCCCTACAATTGTAAGTCTGTTCTTGTCATAAGCTCTCCTCACTTCCGTTCGATGCGCGCAAAGCCACACTTGACCCGCTACAGAACAAGAGAAATTACCGGAGAGTAATCCGCTAAAAAATGTTACGAAACTTCTATTTCCGAGCCTTGCTGACTCTTATTCTCTAAACAGTAGATAACACTGGAGAGAAGCGCCTCCATCACCGACAACAGCTCTGCCATTGGAGCCTCAAAGAGGCCAAGCAGCTGCGCTCTCATCTGGCCAAGGTCAGGAAGCTTGGAAATCTCCTCAACCTCTCGCGGCCCATAAATAACTCCATCAAAGCGACCAAGAGCCACCTTGATCGCCTCACCGTTATCCTTCCCGAACTGGATCACTGCCTTTGTTGTGGAGACAGCATCTGTTCCACAGGCAACAACACCAATATGACCGCTAAGTTCATCGGCTGGAAGGCTAACTCCAATTCTCTCCGCGGCCTTAAGCAAAAGCCGCTTGGGCACAACTTCGAACTCTCCACCGGTCTTGCGAATTTCTCTGCGAAAGGCCGTGGCGAGATTCGCCCCAAATTCCTGGTATCTGGTGATCACAAAGGCCTGAGCCCCACTGATCTTACCCTCTATCTCCTCTAAGAGGAGCTCCTTTTCTGGTCGCATCGTCTCTCCTCCCCTTAAAGCTATACAGGCAGTTCACGCGATTCAATCTTGAGCCCTGGACCCATCGTCGATGACAAGTACATGGCTTGAAAGTACTGCCCTTTGGCTGTAGCAGGCTTAGCCCGTAGGACCGCCCCTAGGAAAGCACGGATATTCTCTACAAGCCCATCAGATGCAAAGTAGATCTTTCCTACAGCTGCATTGACATCACCGC
>JAKBAF010000228.1 GCA_021809305.1 bacterium | reverse complement strand
TCGTCTTCAAAGAGTCCAAGTGAGAGGTAATTGCAAAGATCGGTAAAATCACCTAAAAATCGGTTAAACTGGACTTTTGCAATCACCTCGTAAGTCTTAAGATTCTCTGACGGGGATTGCCCTTTTTCTAGCAGGCGGCTACCTTAAAAAAGGTAAGCCGCCAGGGTTTGTTGAGAACGAGGGGCCGTGTTCGAACTATCTATTGCATTCAAATATCTTCGTCCACGCCGCAGGCAGCTCTCTGTTTCCATTATTGCCCTCCTTTCAATTGCTGTTATTGCACTTGTTGTTTGGCTTGTCCTCGTCTTTCTATCGGTCACACGTGGGATTGAGCAGCGCTGGGTCAAGACGCTTATCGCCCTTAACGCCCCTCTGCGCTTAAGCCCCACCGATGCCTACTACAACTCCTACTACTACCTAGTTGATGAGTACAGTGAGTCGGCCGGATATTCACTGAAGACAATTGGTGATAAGCTAAATGCATCACTTTGCGACCCATACGATCCGCTAGTCGATGAGGAGCTTCCCCAAGGGCTACCAGCGCCTGACCGCGCCTCCGATGGATCGCTTAAGGACCCCGTTAAGGGAGCCTATGAGGCAATTGCTGCCCTGAAATTTGGAGAGGTCCGAGCGCAAGAGTTCGAGATGGCGCTTGCCAACCTCCGACTACGGCTGATCCGTGAGGGAGATCAGACCGTGAATGGCGAGCCCAACTATACACAGTCGTTTCTCTCGCAAGTCTCCTATATCAGCTCATTTGATGCAGAGAATCAAGAGCTGTTAGCCACCCTCGTTCCGCCGAGTGCAGCCGACATTGCCCACCAGCTACAGCTCCTCTCCTTATCGTCTGATAATATTCGTGAAGAGGCACCTAGCGTCGATCGTGCCCTCTCTCCGGCTCTCTTCCAGGAAAGAGCGCGCCGCTTTTTTGAGCATGCGAAAATTGCAAAGCTAAAGACGCGGGAGGGCGGATGGATCTGCCCGAGGGAGCTCCTTCCAAAGCAGGGAGGTATGCAGGCTGAGCTCTTCGAAGATGAAGGAGGAGGCTCACATCTCACCCTCTTTAAAGAGAGAGTAAAGGAGAGGGTGGGCTTAAGTGGCCAGATTGTTGAGGTGATCTTTGACAATGAGGGCCTCCACTGCTTTGGTGGCAGCAAGGAGCCGATCACCCTTGGCACTGGCTGCCAAATTGCAATCGATGGGGGGGTTGAGCTCCTAGCCTCACTCATTCCCTCATCAATTGGATCCGCTAAAGAGCCGGGCGGTGTGCTCTTTGAAACAACCTTTGAGCTGCAAGGCATTAAACTCGCGGGCGCAGCTTCGCTTCAGGGCCTCTCTGTTACCGAGGCGAGCGCCGAGCGGCATTTTAGTGAGACGCCAGCGCTCGCACCGCCTTGGGTGCACAGCATCAAAGAGGTAGGGGCTGTCCTTCCTCAAGATGCCGCCCTCGGTGAGGGCATCCTCCTTGCCACCTCATTTAGAGAGAAGGGTGTACTTGTTGGCGACAGGGGCTATCTCGCCTTCTACGCAGCGACACCAAGCGCTCTACAAGAGCAGCGCATCCCCATCTATATCGCGGGCTTCTATGATCCGGGCATGATGCCAACCGGCTCTCGCCTTATTCTGGCCTCCCGCGAGATCACGCGAGATATGAGGGCCGCTGTCAATCAAGTTGATCAGACAAAGGGAAATGGCATCAACGTCTGGATCAAGGAGATCGATCGCGTTGATGAGGCAAAGGCGGAGCTTGCGGCAGCGCTCGAGGCCAAAGGGCTCGCCCCATACTGGCAGATTGAGACCTATCGCGAATATGAGTTTGCCAAGCCGCTGGTTGAGCAGTTCCAAAGCGATCGCCATCTTTTTACAATTATTGCACTTATTGTCATCGTTGTCGCCTGCTCAAACATCATCTCGATGCTCATCGTGCTCGTTAATGATAAGAGACGAGAGATTGGCATCCTTCAGTCGATGGGAGCGTCATCTAAGAGTATCGCCGCCATCTTTGCGATCTGTGGCGCCTCTATGGGCATTCTCGGTAGCGCAATTGGCCTCGCTACGGCTTACGCTACCCTTGCCAACCTGCAGCGGCTTGTCCACCTCTTAAGTCGGCTCCAGGGGCACGAGATCTTTAATAAAGCCTTCTTTGGCGGCACCCTCCCCTCCACCCTGGATAGCCACGTCCTCCGGTTTGTGATCATCGCCACCATTCTTCTCTCTCTCTTAGCGGGCCTTGTCCCCGCGATCAAGGCCTCGCTCATGCGCCCAGCAGCCATTTTGAGGTCGGAATGAACGATGAGCCGGTCATCCTGAAGGCAAGGGGGCTTGGAAAGAGGTTTCTCTTCCCAGCTCTCTTGGAGATCTTTAGCGGGGTCGATCTTACTGTCTGTAGAGGCGAGACGCTGGCTATTATGGGCGCCTCTGGAGAGGGCAAGAGCACTCTTTTACACGTCTTAGGAACACTAGAGGCCCCATCGGAGGGGTCAATTGAGTTCTTCGGCCGGGGGGAGCCCTGCGCAAAAGAGGCGCCACGGCTTCGGAGAGAATTCCTCGGGTTTATCTTCCAAGCCTTCTTTCTGCTCGAGGACTACTCGGCGCTCGAAAATGTCCTAATGCCAGCTCGCATCGCACGATCAGCTACAGGGCAGGGAAGAGCTGCCTGGCGTCGTGCCAACGAGCTACTCGAGCGAGTAGGACTTGAACAACGCGCAAACTATTCAAGCAAACTCCTCTCAGGTGGTGAGAAGCAGCGGGTCGCAATTGCTCGAGCTCTTATGAACCGGCCCCAGCTTCTCTTTGCTGATGAGCCCTCTGGGAACCTAGACCACACTACCTCTCATTCGATCCACTCCCTTCTATTGAATCTAGCTAAGGAGGAGGGGACCGCCCTTGTCGCTGTAACCCATGACGACGCCCTAGCAGCGCTCTGCGACAGCGTCCTTGTGCTGCGTAAGGGACGGCTCGCCCCAGCTGAGGTCTCCCCTTCCGCAAAGGATTAAAGGGCTATAACTCGTGCTAAGGCCTAACGCCCGCTTGGATCAATCGATGATGGAATATTTTCTCTTTGTATGCTACCATGCAAGTAAGCTTAGCTTATGTGCAAAAGGCGTGGCCCCCGGAAGGAATAC
>JAKBAF010000227.1 GCA_021809305.1 bacterium | reverse complement strand
TGTCTCAGAGTCCACCGCCTGGCCATGGGTTTCACCTGCTTCCTGGACGTGATTCTTATCTCCAGCCGTTACTAAGAGGGGAGATTACATCCGATGCGCTCATCGCACAATGGAAGAGAGAGGCATCCGCGGAAGGAGCGCATTTGATTTTGGGGGATCTCAACTATATTGACCCAGTGACCAATGGCCCCTGTGAATTTGGCTTTCGCTATGATCCGAGAAGGGAGCAGGTTACTATGTGCCAGTTTCGACATGATGGCATCGTTGAGAGTGAGCTTACTGAGTACATTGGGTCCGCTAGAAAGTGGGTACTCGAAGGCATGCCACTGCTCCCATTTACGCCACCTGAGCCATCAGAGAAGGAAGAGGCGTAGGCCTTTTGGCTATTAGATTCATAACCCGGGATTAGGTGTTATGAAATCTGCGAGGAGAGGTGGGGGCCACTTCTTAAAGAATAACCTCAAATCTTATGTTGAAAAAGGAAAGGGTGATCCGTACAAACGCAAGGGGTAAAGGAGAAAGCTCGTCTAGCTGAGGGAGATTCGATCTTCACCCCTTAACTTCATAAATTCGGGCTCTGAAAATATCCCGTGTTTTGAGTACTGGCCTTCAAGTCGGGCTACCCCTCTGTCGATCTGCCTGATTTCAACCTCCAAACGCCCGACTCTTCCATCCACATTGTCAATCTTAGTTTCCAAGCGGGCAACCCTTTCATCTAACTTTTCGATCTTCGTCTCTACCCGGCCCATTCTTTCATCTAAATTATCCACCTTCGTTTCTACGCGAGCTAGCCGCTCTCCCTGCCAATGCAGTTCATTCTTCACTTCGGTCGTTTGCTTGCATAGATCTTCGAGTTTTGCGTCCACTCTGTCGAATTTCGCATCCACTCTGTCGAATTTTCTATCCATACGATAGATCAAAAAGCCAACTAGGGTGCCGATAGCCAATACGATTCCAATCCCGGTCCCGATAATGGTGATCGTTAACTCCAAGTTCATAGGTCCCTCTTCCTTAAATCTCTGTAGGCCAATTTCCTTGCGATATGTGCGCCTTTGAATTGTACAGATCGCCTCAATTTCACACTATCACAATGAGCCTCCTGCACACTGCAAGAAGAGGAGGCTCGGGGACCTCTCTTGCCGCGGCCAGCGATGGTGAGAGGGGATCCAGTGTGAGGGGAGGTCACGTTTGGCAAATTCAAGCAGAGCTCTCTCTTCGCGCTCGCCTTCAGGATGTCCTCGATAGCAGGTGAGGCTAATCGCCCCACCCTTTTGCACGAGCGGTAGCAGGTGGCGCAGGGCCTCGAGTGTTGTCTCAAGTCGTGTTGTCAGCGACTTATCCCCGCCAGGAAGGTAGCCTAAGTTGAAGACGACAAGGCGAGGACTCTCATCTCCTATGATGCTTGTAATCGCTGCATGCGAGATAAGATGCAGTTCAATGCGCTTTAGCTGGTGAGGGAGGAGCTGCTCTTTTAACCGCTCCCTTGTATTCTCGAGGGCGGTTTGCTGAATATCACAGCCAATGACCTTGCCAGCTACTGGCGTTAACACAAGCTTGCTAAGAGCTAGCGTGTCGTGGCCATTGCCACAGGTGGCATCGATTGCGAGATCTCCTAGCTTAAGAAGCTGCCCCCAGAGAAGGCGGGCAAAGGAGAGGTGATTTGCGAAGAGTAGATCTGACATAGCCATTGAGTCTATCCAAGCAATGGAAAAATTGCTATGATTTACGCAGCGCTCGAACCTCTATCAAACGGAATCCCCCAAATATGATGAGCGAGGATCTTGTATCTGATAGCGTCCAGCTAACGGTTGGTGAGTTTTATGAACGTCACCAAGAGGAGCTTGGCCTTGACCTCATTACCGGAAAGGAGGGGCTGGCCAGGCGGATCTCTCTTCCTGAAGTGCAGCGGCCAGGCCTTAGCCTCACAGGCTACCTCAAGAGCTTTGAGGAGAGGCGGCTACTTGTCTTTGGCAAGGTGGAGCTTGAGTACTTAAGTGAGCTATCAGCGCCGCAGCGCATGGTGCGCCTTACTGCCATACTCGGCGCAACCACCCCTGCCATCATCATAGCGAGGCGCTTTACCCCGCCCCCTGAGCTGCATACGCTGTGCGAGAGCCAGAAGGTGCCACTCTTTGGCGCAAGTCTTAAGACCACAACGCTGCTCGGCAAGCTCTCTCGGATTTTAAGCGAAGAGTTCGCCCCCACTGTCATCCGGCACGGAACGCTTGTTGAGGTCTTTGGCATTGGTATCCTCATCCAGGGAGAATCGAATGTAGGCAAGAGCGAGGCCGCACTTGGCTTGATTGAGCGTGGCCATAGGCTCGTCTCAGATGATGCGGTCTGCATTCGCGCAAGAGAGGGCTACTTTCTCGAAGGGTATGGCTCTCAGATCACACGCCATCATATGGAGATCCGCGGAATTGGCCTTATCAATGTTGCGAGCCTCTACGGCGCTGTCTGCGTTCGAGAGGTGAAGAGGCTTGATCTTGTTGTTCATCTCGAGGCGTGGAATGACAACTATGCTTACGATCTCCTTGGGCGTGACGATAAGCTTTGTGAAATTCTCGATGTCAAGCTACCCTTTCACGTGCTTCCTCTAAAGCCTGGGCGTGATGTCGTTCTTCTTCTCGAGACAATAGCGCTTCGCCACCGATTGATGAAGATGGGAATCAACGCCGCCCACGAGTTAAGTAGTAAGCTTGAGGCTGTAATGGCCCAGAAGAGATGATATAATGTCGCTTGATGGATCAGAGATTCGCCTGCAGGGAAACCCGATTAGCGCAGGCATTGCCATTGGACAGGCCTATGTTTATGCGCGTCCAACGAATAAGGTCGCTCAATTCTCCCTAACAGATGAGCAGGTGCAGCCGGAGATTGAGTACTATAGGGCCGCGCTTGAGATTAGTCGAGCGGGTATTCTGGAGCTACAGAAGCGGCTCCATAGAGAGGGGGCAGTAGAGGGCGCTGCCATTCTTGAGGCTCACCTTTACATCTTGCAAGATAGCGCACTTACAAGTCAGATTGAGGAGAAGATCAGCACGCTCAAAATGAATAGCGCCTACCTCTTTCACGAGGCGATCCGTGCCCATGAAGAGCAGCTTCTCGGGCTCGAGGATGTCTATTTTAGATAGCGCGCACGGT
>JAKBAF010000226.1 GCA_021809305.1 bacterium | reverse complement strand
TCATCCACCGTCCATTCATCTCCAAACCCTATCTGGGGTTGCACAAAGAGCGGCTTTCCTCTCGGGAGCAGCCCCCAGTGCTGACCGCCAGGATGGCGAAACTTAGAGCGTCCCTCCTCTGCTGTCCACGTCTTTGTTTGGTAGGTGGCGCCCACTTGAAGGTTGGGGCGAAGCTGCGCAATCCAGCCGACTCTAATTGAGCCGCCGCAGGCAAGTCCCGTCCCACAATTTGAGAGGTTCTGGGGGGCCTCTGAGTAACGCTTAAGGTTTTCAAGTCCATCGATCTCAAGAGATGAGGCGCTTAAGTTAAAGGCGATTCCAATTGAGTGACGCGGTGTGATCTGCCACCCCCATGCGGGGATGACGGAGGCCACCTGAAACCAGGAGGAGAGCGGCGTCTCTCCTAAGAGGAGAAAGGGCTGCTCAAAGTTGACCGACCATCCACCGTTGATAATAAAGGCGAGGCCAACAGCGTGCGCTTTGCAAAAGTGCCAGCTCCAGGCACAGTCTGCCCAGCGATCGAGTGTTCCTGTCCGCTGGCGCTGAACAAGTGGCTCGGAATGGTCTGGGATGGAATAGAGGAGTTTGCCGCGCAGGTAGAGCCCTTGAAATTCGCAGTCAAAGGAGGTTGGCAGGAGAACAAGCCCTGCTGGGTTTGTAGCTGATGTAAAAGCCTCTTGTGGCAGAGCGATGCCCACACCTCCCATACCCTTGGATCGAATCCCAGATCCCGCTTGCAGGAAGCCATTTGTCGCTTGAAGCGCACTAAAGCTTGCAAGAAGAGTGAGGAGGAAGAGATGGCAGCGTCTCATGAAGCTGAGGTCCACAAAGAGAGAGGTTTAGAAATGACGGCCCCATGAGACCTCGATGCTATCCTCGCCGCCACGCAGCGACATCGAAGGGGTAATCGGTGCGAGATCAAGTCCGGTTGCGGTCCCTCGGACCGTGCGGACAAAGCCATGGATAAAGGCGAGATTCCATTCCGTACAGCCGCAGAGGTAGCCTATCCCAAAGGTGACATGGTCTTTAACTGTGGTGGCCATCAGGGGGCTCAAGAGAAGCTCGCTTGGGATAATTGGCGTATTTCCATGGTTAAAACCGAAGCGGAAGTTGAGGTGATCCAGCACCTCCCAATCGAGCCCGACCTTAAAGACGAGCTGGTCGCGCCAGCCAAATCCGGGCCCTCTCTTCGATCCAAACTCTTCTCGTCCAAGATCGGCAAGCGTGTGGTCGAAGAGCTTAACGCTGCTCCAGAAAATCCTCACGATATCGATTGAGAGCTTCATATAGCGGTGGAAGTGCCAGAGAGTGCCGAACCCCACTTGAGAGGGAAGGTCAAACTCTCCTCGATTAGGTAGCAGATGACGGAACTGCGTAAAGTGCTGAAAGTAGGTTTTTGTCTGATAGGTTAGCCCGACGCTTATCCGGGAGGTTAGCCTTCCGAGCCAGCCTATACGACCCCCAAAGCCTGGCTGATAATCGGCCCGAGACCCGATATTGGCGGGATCAACGGATAGGCCGACGAGCTCCTCTAGCCCTCTAAAGCGGACCGCACCATAGGCAAGGTTGAGAGCAACACCCACCGAATGGCAGGGGTTGATCCGCCATGACCATGAGGGGGTGAGGAAGTAGAACCTTGCGGAGGCGCCAAGGTGGGTGGTCCCAAGGGAGGGATCTGTCTTGTAGGCTAGCCTCGACCCACCGTATGAGTAGAGAGTGAGTCCCAAAGCGTGGCGGGGAACGATCTTCCAGATGCCACCCGCTTGTGGCAGAACTGAGCGCCTGGTACTGCGCAAACGGGTCTCTGCAAAATTGTAGCGGGCGTCTTGATTCACCCCTTCGATATCGAGATCTACGCGGCTGCCAAGGAGGCTCATACCCGCAGGATTTAGTGCTGAGGTGAAAGAGTCTTGAGGGTAGGCGATGCCAATGCCGCCTAGCGAGCGAGACTTAGGGCCGAGCCCAATCTGCTGCAAACCATTTGACGCATATGTCAAGGAAAAGAGACCAAAAGCAAGCACGCTGGCGTACGTGATGATCCGCATCATTCTCAGCCCTCAATTGGCCTAATTATCCGAGCTTTGGAGGGTAGCTGCAAAGCGGGTTTAAGGGCAATCAAAGGCTGCGATAGCCACTCAAGCTACTCGTCTAAAAAGGCCTTTGTGATGGCAGAGACCGCTTGGCTAAAGAGGATATTCTTATGTCCTCGTCTCACGATGCAATGGGAGTGGGGAGTTGAGAGAAACGTTTCACTGACTGCCACTGTGCCATCGTTTTGACCGCGAATAAAGGGGTTAAAGCCAAGGCTGCCAGCGACAACCAGCACGCGCATCGCCTGCGGAAACTCTCCTAAATACCGGAAGTCTCTTTTGGTCATGAGCTGTCTGCCAGCTGCGCCCTTCATAAATTTCCGCGCAAGGGTGAATTTACCTAGGAATCTTGCCCATGAGGCACCTTGATTTGGCGGCGCAAGCAAGATGGCCCTTCCTATTCTCGCCTCTGCTGGACATCGGGGATGCGCAAGCGCTGCGCGCAATACCTACGCAGCCCATCGAATGGGCGACAAAATGGATCGGCTCGCCCGGCCTTCTTTGAGCGAGCTTGCGAGCCTCTTCTCTAAGAGAGGCGGCATGCTCCTCAATTGTCCTCTCACGGCTTGGGTAACCCCAACTTGTGACATGCCAGCCCTCTGCTTCAAGGCCTCTCTCAATATAGTACATATGCCAAGGCGCTCCTAGAAAGCCGTGAATGCTGACCACTGAGCCCTTCTGCTCGCAACCCGTGGCATGCAGTAAGGCGAAGCTTGCAGATAATAGAATAAGAAATTTTACAATCATATTTAGCAGCAAATAGTTTAGTCGAAGGATTAACGTACTATCGTAACACAAGTGCCATTACAGGCTCAAAGCAGAGTGCTTTAAAAACACATGTGGGGGCGTGAAGGTATGGAAACTTTTTCCGGAGAGGTGGAAAAAATTGGACAAAAACAAACGACTATATAAAACTTCGCCAAACCGAAAGCGCTCCAAAGGCGTCGAACGGTATAGAGAGGCGATCGGGCTAGATATCCGAGAAGAATATCTTACCGAGCCTTTCATTTTTTTAACAGAAAAAGGCAGACTAACAGGAGTTTAACGATGTC
>JAKBAF010000225.1 GCA_021809305.1 bacterium | reverse complement strand
CCCATACATCCACTTGCTCCTGAGTGTAATCCCGCCTATTGACTGAGTGGACCGTATCGTAGAATAGTTGCCCCACTTCATGCTGATCACACTTTCGATAGGGTCGAATTTGCAGGTCCACGCTTCAAAGAGCCCCTTAAGAGTTAAGCCTTAACCAGCACGACCTGATACCCTTTGCCTACAAGTTTCCAGCCCTTCTTTTGGAGGTATTGAATAACTAACCTACCCTTCCCCCCATACGGTAGCCCGCAGTCATCTATCATCACCACGCTTTTTTGGTGCAGCCATGGGTAGGCAGCGGTAATCTCGTTTAAATGGTGCCGCTGAGAAGCGTAGGGGTTGCTAACTTCAAAGTCGTAACTATCGAGATAGAGAAAATCGATCGTTTGATTAAAATTTCTCAGAAATTCGACGGAATCATTGTGCACCAATTCGACAAACTCCCTTGCAGGGCCAAGAGCTTGTTCCGCCATTAGGAGAGCCTGCTCATCTATGTCGACCGAATAGACCTTTGCCCCATGCTGAGCTGCCCAATCTCCTAAAATCATGGTGCCGCACCCATCGCCTATATCTCTTCTTCCTTGCCTTGCGGTGCCTGTCTCCACAATAACCCGCGCTCCCCTCCCTGCCATCAGCTCCAATGCGAGATAGAACGTCTTATAGCGACAATTATTTCTTGGGAGTCTGCTTTCAAGAAAGCGTGCAGTGTCAAAACAAGGGGGCTCTTGGGCATCATCGGCCAGAGCAAGGAGAGGAAACAACGCAATTAAAACAACTAATATCAATCGATGCAGCATGATTTTGACTCCTTCTTGAAAAGAGTAAAAATCATTAACCTTTTAATGTGAACTTTTTTGTGAGCTCTCATTTGAAAAATGCATTGATTTATATATTTAATTGCATTACAATCTCCCTATCACTAATTGACCACAGGAGAAGATGATTATGGAACAAACATCAGAAGCAAGAAGAACAAGCTCACGGATTACTCCCCCCTCAATTGATCGCATTAAGGGGTATCTCTGTAACAGAAAGATCGGTTATGTAGCAGCTGCAACCCTTGGCCTTGCCGCAGCCCTTGCAGGTGTCATTGCCCTTCGACAGTTCCGCAGCACTCCTCCAACCCAGAGGATTAGCGAGATCTCACAGGTGAGAGGCGATCTGCAGCTCAATCTTAAGACAATCGGTGGTGGCTTTCAAGGCGCACCCGCCAAAATGAGCGCTCTTCGTATACAGCCACCAGAGGTCTCAATTAAACCCGCTATGAACCTGTCTCTGCTACCTGAGACCTGTCAGGGAGATCTCTACACCTCGCCACAAGAGATGCTGCTTAGCATTCGGAATCAGATCCAATCAGAGCTCCCCTCCAATCAACTCTACGTCCTTCGAGGGCCATGCGGGCACGAGATTCGCATCCGCATCATCACAGCAGATGGTGGCGAGCTGGCAGCTGGTTGCCGGAGGTGGCAGTTCTCAGGGATGGCCCTCCTACACGAAGGGGCAAATTCACCAGATGACTCCCTTCTACTCAAGGTCATTAGGGGAATTGGTGAGCGTAACGGATGTCCAGTTGGTCTTGAATTCGCAGGAGAAATTAATGGCGAGAGCGCGGTTGATCTCTTTGCAAATTTCATCCCGGCACTGCCCAGCAGTAACCTCTAAAGAGAGGCTACCACCGCCCGCATCTTATTTGATGCCGGCGGTGAAAAGTAGTCCCTAGCCTATGCCCGTCTCAAACCCTTTCCTTTGGTCACGCTCAACGGGCCGGAACCAAAATAGGCAATAATCAAGGCCGCTCCTAACATGGAGAGGTTCTTCATGAACATGGTGAATTGGAGCATCGCAATTTCGGAATTCGAAACATTCCAAAACTGGTGCATCAATGCGGTGATGGGCACCAAAAAGATCACAAGCAACCAGGCGCCAACCTTCGCTCTATAGCCAATAAGAATGCTGATCCCTCCAAGGATGGCAATAGCACCTGAGAGCGGAACCATGATCTCTGTCATCGGAACGCCCGACTTTTCCGCAAATTCAATGGTTGACGGCAAAAAATGGCTCGCTCCAGACAAGATGAATATCAACGAGTAGAGTATTCGTCCTAAAAGAAGTATATATTTCATAGCTCTCTCCCTGTTTATCGCCCAAGTGATCTAATGGCCTGTTAGCAAGTGAGATGAATGGTAAAGTACTCAACGATTTAATGAGGAGATCTTGTACGCACGAGTCTCAAAGTTCTCCTTTCCTATCGCAAATGATGAAAAGCTTGACTGGCGCTACGTTGAGCTGCGATAGAGGGTGAATCTGATTTAAGGAATTCGATGAATCTAGAAGATGCAATTGAGAAGGTTCTCCCTGAAGCGATCAAGATTCGACATCAACTCCATCAGATTCCAGAGCTAAAATTCACAGAATTTAAGACCGCTGCCCTCATCGCGAGCACGTTAAAATCGTATGGGTATGAGGTCCAATCGGGTATTGCCAAGACAGGGGTTGTGGCACTTCTCGATACAGGAAGAGCCGGAAAGACGCTCGCTCTACGCGCCGATATCGACGCCCTGCCAATTGAGGAGGCCACAGGCCTCCCCTACTCATCGCACCATCCGGGGGTGATGCACGCCTGCGGCCACGACGGCCACACCGCAACACTCCTTGGCGTTGCTTGGGTCTTGCAACAGATCAAGGCAGAGCTAAAGGGGAAGATCAAGCTGATCTTTCAGCCTGCAGAGGAGGGAGGAAAGGGGTCACTTGCCATGATTGAGTCGGGGGTCCTTAAGAACCCTCAAGTGGATGCCATCTTCGGCTACAACAATTGGCCGGGGCTCCCTTTAGGGTGCGTTGCGACTCGCACCGGCCCAATTCTAGCTGGCAGCGGGCGGTTTGAGATCTCCCTCCAGGGAAGGAGCGCTCATATGGCCACGCCACTCGTTGCGATCAACCCCGTCATCGCAGGAGCCAGGGCTGTGGCCCTCTTGGATAAGTGCCGCAAAGGGCTAGATCCTCAAAGAGCCATTCTTAACATCCTCTCATTCCATGCAGGCGATCCGAAAAGAGGGACGGCTGACCGGGCAGATATCATGGGAGTCTATTATTTTGATGGCGAGGAGATCCTGGAAGAGATCAGGCGCGGGATAGAAGGGGCATTAGATGAGATAGCCTACGCT
>JAKBAF010000224.1 GCA_021809305.1 bacterium | reverse complement strand
GTAAAAGCACTTTCAAATCCCTGATTCGTCCTGAACTGCTTAGCACATATATCAATCCCGACGAGATCGAAAAGGAAATGCGCGAGCGCGGCTGGGCAAATACTAGAAATGAAAACAGACCAGATACCGGCCTGGTTTAAAATAGCTCTCTGGGACAAGTTTAGCGCAGCAAGAAATAATTAATGATCTATTGATTGCTGGCGCTGTGATCCACGATGATCTCTTCAACGGCATCAAGGGGAATACTCCCTTCGTAGAGATGGTAATATAGAACCGAGCCTCCTGGATTAGTTTCGTAAATTAGACGACCTACCAGCTTTTTCGAGGCGAGCTTTAATATGATGTAATCCATCTCGTTCCAGAACTTTTGAACCACATGGGTGACCTGCTCCTCCTTTGCAAGATGGATGAAGTCCTTATCTAGCGGGGAGGAGAGGAGTTCATTACCACGCAAGCTCTTCTCCCACTGCTCTATCGAAACAATTTTGTATAGATAGCTGGGTGTGAGGCTCTCTTGTTTCATTTTAACTTCATCATTTCATTCTTAAAAAATTCTTTTTCAAGCGCAAAGCGTGCATGCTCCTACTCAGTAGCGATGCTTTTGATCCAGTAGATGGCTAGATGGGAGGATTCTGTTGTCTCGCCGATATTGATCCAGTCGATGCGAAAGGCGAGCTTGGGGTGGCGGATAAAGCCAAGCTCCTCCCAGAACTGCTCTCTTGGAATATAACCTTGCGGCCTCTCGGCTTGGTTTGAGGCATCGTCCAGTTCCCAAAGTGCGATCGCCTTGAATCCACCCTCCTTTGCAAAGCGGGCCAGCTTCTCATACATGGTCCTCTCAACACCCTCTCCCTGGTATCTGGGCTCTAGTCCAAATTCACCGATGTAAAAAATAGATTTAAGATCATAGCCGTGCTCTTCAAGAGGCGGTTTGTAGAGATCCCTGTTCTCTTGGAGAGGGAGGCCAGCCGCAAGTCCGACGGCCTCCTTGCCCTGGTACGCGATGCAGATCATCACACCATCAGAGGTTGCGTAGGATTCGAGATACTCCTCGTAACTGCGGCTCTCTCCGTTGTAGCAGTAGGGGTATTCTCGATAGATTCTATTGGAGAGCCGCACTACATCTTCGATATGAGGAGCGATCTCAGCGCCGCGAAATGTCTCCACTCGGAGGTCCTCCGCGTTAGCTGCCAAGCAGGTGCACAATGTGAGGAGCACGAGGGGGAGCTGGCGGGCAAAGGTCTTCACTATTGCACCTTAAGAGGAGGCTTTTGTCCAGGAGAGTCGAATTCTAAGACGATCATGGGGTGGGGTTTAGGCTGAGCAATTATCTTATTCGCTTTCTTGAACCTACCATCTGTGTAGGTATCGACCACCCTTTCCCAGAAATCGATTGCGGCTCTGTTCTCAGGTATTTGATCGACCTCCCATCGGCCTGTGAACCGATGAAAGAGCTGTTTTGCGACCTCACCCCCTACCCCCCTTCGCTGAAACTTAGCTATCACAAAGAACTCTCCGATATGCCAGTCAATAGCAGGGGTAGTCCCGATCTTATTAATTAGGGCAAAACCTGCAAGCTCACCATCAACTCGGATGAGAAAGGGATATCGTCCCGCCTCTTCCCAATAGCTGGTTCGATCTCTATCCTCGAATAGGCCATTTTCAGGCGTCTCCCAGCCGGGTAGAAAGCCACAATATCGCGACATATCGTAAGTGTAGAACCGGCCTAAATTTCGAACCGTCTCTTGATCTTGACCGGTCGCTGCAACCAATTCAATTCTCATCGCCCAATCACCTGAAATTATTTTTTGACATTATCTCCGAGCTCGCTACACTGCCAATTGGGACAAAGCGTATGGAGGGTAAGTATGTTTGTCATCAGAAATGTCTTTCTGTTGCTTGTGATTGCGATGCTAAGTGCTTGCAGCGGAGGTGGAGTAGAAAAGAGACCTCACTGCACAGGAAAAGAGCAGTGCCTTAACGACCCGAACTGTCTCTGCTGGTGCTCGCAAGTATGTAACTGGAGAAAGAAGACGGCGGCGGATCATCCGGTCTACATCGAGAATGATCCATATGGTAAGCATTGCTACTGCAAGCAGTGGGACTACGACTACTATGAAGACAATTGCATCCACCACAAAGATATCAAACAGCCAAAGGGCACGCAATAATGAAATAGGGTTGTGGCTGGGCAGATAATCACTATGAATTGCAAGGCGTCTCCTGCGGCTCGATTCATAGCTACAACTAAGTCATTACCCATCGTGCAAGTAATACGGGTGGGATGGATGGCCGTTGACCCCAGAGGTTCCCTTTCGGCAGGAGTTTGGGGGCGACGCAGGGCTCCTCAAATCCGTTCATAACGAGACCTTGGTCGATTAAGAGGTTAAAATACTCTCGAACGGGACGATGAAAGACGAGCTGCTCAATCGGTTGACCTGGTTTCGAGCGCATTCTATTTGTTGTCTGCTGAATATAACCGGTAAGTGTCAGGCCACCTTCCGGTTTAAACAATACAGACGAGGAATTGAAACAGGGATGCGGAATTGAGAAGATAAAATAACCCTGAGGTTTTAGCAGGCCCCGCAGCGCTTTGAAGAAGGGGTGTAGATTCGACATATTGTGCAAGACCATCGAACTGATGATTCGATCGAATTTACCAACCGCTGCCAACCTTTTCAAATGGGTTGCATCTGTAAGATCAACCTCCTCAAAACGGATATTCGGGAAATTCTGGCTTCGCTCTACTGCTTGGTTGAGCAGCGTACGGCTAAAATCGACTCCATAGACCTCCGCTCCCTGCTTTGCCATGCGACGCGAGAGGGCTCCGTTCCCGCACCCTGCATCGAGGATGCGCTCGCCTCCCTTTAGGTTCAGCCACCTCTCTATAACTGGAAAGATAAAGGCGCGATGGAAGGGGTCCCCCTCTTTGACGCTTGCGTCCCACCAGGGTCCAAGCTCATCCCAGATCTGCTTCGCTTCCTTATCGGGATTCTCTCCTTGCATCACCAGCTCCTACGCCACCCTTACAGATGCGAGTTGATTAAATAAATGATTAGAAAGACTCCGACAAAAAAAACGAATAGCGCCAGTAGGGTGTCGAGCAGGGTCGAGGCTTGAGGGATGTCATCATTAATTTGCCTCTCCGTCTTTTTAAACTTGAGAAACGCAAA
>JAKBAF010000223.1 GCA_021809305.1 bacterium | reverse complement strand
CCTTGCCTTAATATCGCCTCGTTGCGTACATCTCGGCATTGCATCGCAACGCCAAATAGAGGAGTTTTCGTGATGGCAAAGATCACATTCAAGGGGAATCCGATAGAGACCGTAGGATCGCTACCAAGTGTTGGAACTCAGGCGCCAGAATTTACACTGGTACGCAAGGATCTATCAGATGCAACCTTGGACTCCTTTGAGGGGAAGGCCAAAGTGCTAAATGTCTTTATTAGCCTAGACACAGGCACCTGTGCCGCATCTGTAAAGGAGTTTAATCACCGGGCGGCGCAGCTAAAAGATGTGGTTGTTCTCCATATTTCGATCGATCTGCCCTTTGCTCAAAGCCGGTTTTGCAAGGCTGAAACGATCAACAATTCAGAAGCGCTCTCCGCCTTTCGCAGTGACTTTCCGATCGATTACGGGCTGGAGATAACCTCCGGGCCGCTAGCTGGCCTCTGCTCGAGGGCGGTCATCGTTCTAGACAAGGAGAACCGCGTAATATATGCCGAGCAGGTGCCAGAGATCACCGAAGAGCCTAACTACAGCAAGGTCCTAAAGGTCCTTGGGGCTTAATTCATAATTATGAGGTAATTGCAAAACTCCAGTTGTCGGATAAAATCACCTAAAAATCGGTTAAACTGGACTTTTGCAATCACCTCTATTTATGAATTTTTTAACAGTTAAGCCTTGGACGAGGGTAGAGAAGAGGACGACCACGTAGGTTGAGCAGAGAATAATGTTGTGGGCCGCCCCCTCGGGAAGAGAGAGGGCGAGAGCAAGAGAGATGCCACCCCGCAATCCCGCCCATGTGAGAAGAGGAACTGCCCCCATAGCCCGGGCTTTAAAGGAGGGAATGGCGCCAATTGGAATGAAGAGACTCGCAAAGCGGCCGAAGAGGACGACAGCAATGGCAAGGAGTCCGGCACCCCAAAGCGCCCAAGAGGAGGGGAGTGTGAGAATCTCAAATCCCATAAGAACAAAGAGGGCAGCATTGAGGAATTCATCGATCACTCCCCAGATACGGTAGAGGTTGTGGCGTGCAAGGGGACCGCTTGCTCCGTGAGATCTGTAATTGCGGACAAAGAGGCCCGCTATCACAATTGCGATCGGTCCTGATGTGCCAAAGAGAAGGGCGAGATCATAGCCCCCAGCTACAAATCCTAAGGAGATCAGTGTTTGGAGGCTGAGCTGTGTCGTTTTGGAGATGAGGCGATGGGTGAGCCAGCCAAGCCCGAGCCCCAGCAAGACGCTTCCGAGAACTTGCCTTAGCAGCAGATAGGCAATCTGGCCAAACTCGATGCCCTGCGCATTAACAATTGCTAGTAGCACGACAAAGAGAATAATGGCGGCTCCGTCATTGAAGAGCGCCTCCCCAGATATGGTCATTTTGAGGGGTTGGTCACCTTTTGCCCCTTTAAAGAGTCCGATGATGATCACTGGGTCTGTTGGCGAGATCAGGGCGCCAAAGAGAAAGGCGTAGGGCCAGGGAATTGAGAAGCCAAAGAGCATGAAGACAACTGTCATCAAGGCTCCGACAACAAGTGTTGCGATGATGACGCTACAGGTTGAAAGGGTAAGAATCAGCCACCTCTCCTTGGCAAGCTCGGCTACATTAAATTGTAGCGCTCCTGCAAAGAGCAGAAAGCTCAAGATCCCATAGAGCACCGTCTTGCTGAAGTCGATACCGTGTAGCCGTTCGATGAGGTCGGCGGCAAAGGAGATATCTAAGGCCTGCAAGACGAGAAGAAAGATAGATAGAAAGAGCGAGCCAACCATAAAGCCCAATGTTGGAGGAAGACGAACAAAACGACTATTTATGTAGCCAAAAAAAGCGCATAATAGAAGTAATAGAGTAAAGCTATTGAAGATTGGCATACGTGTTTGACGACCTTTGGCGCAAAAGGAGGGGCAATGAGGGGCTCCTGCCCTCTTTGGGTATATATACAAAATGGTTGTTTACCGCGATCGCCCAAAGCAGGACTAGCGAATAATGGTGGGGCCATTTATATGAAGGCCAGGATAACGTAAAAAGAGACGCGGAGGATTTTTTAAGTGCCGTTAACGAAGAAGCAGCTGGAGGAGTTCAACAAGCAACTCCTTAAAATTCGAAAGGAGCTCACCCACCACTTAGCAGGGGCTAAGGCAGAGGCCCAGGCTCCCGAGGAGAGCAAGGGCTACTCTCAGCATCAAGCGGACGAGGGGAGTGACGATTTCGATCGCCAAGTCAATCTTCAGCTAAATGGTGAGGAGAGGACGATTCTGCGCCAGGTGGAGCGTGCACTTGAAAAGATGGACGAGGGGTCCTATGGAGTCTGCGATCTGACAGAGCAAGAGATCCCTCTTGCTCGCCTTGAGGCGATACCCTACGCGACAATGACGCGAGATGCGCAGGAGAAACTCGAGAGAGGATTGGTGTGATGAGTAAGGGCCGACGTCTCTTCACTCTCTTCGTTCTATCACTCACCCTTTTGGGTCTCGATGTTGGAACGAAGTACCTTGTTGATGACTATATTCCGCTCATGCGAATGAGCCGTTTCAGCTACCCTTATGGCGGCATTGGGATTTGCGCAGATTTTTTTGGAATCGAGTGTGCGATTACCCACGCGACAAACACGGGCGCTGTTGCTGGGGCCTTCTCCGCTTACCAGGTCCCTCTTCTTATTGTTAGGATAATTTTTATCAGCGGCCTCCTCTTCTACCTCCTGCTCATTAACCAGAATCGCCTCAAGACGCTACCTCTCCTTTTGATTATAGTTGGAGCAATTGGCAATGTGGTTGATTTCTTCATTTACGGCCATGTCGTGGATATGGTAAAATTCACCTTCTTTGGCTGGCACTATCCCGTTTTTAACGTGGCCGATTCACTTATCTTTATCGGCATCTTTTGGCTAGTTGCACTCTCTCTCTTTCAGAGACGGCCGGAAAAGAAGGAGAAAGACAGTCCGTCGGCAGTCTAATTGAGGTGAAGTGGTTAATTTGCTACCCGAAAGTGCATTGCGAGAGAGTACAAGATCTGCCGAGGGCAGCCTTGAGGTCTCAAAGTGGCTCTCCCTTCAGCTCCTCCTCGATGTCGATGAGTTGGCGTCGCTCTTAGAAGAGTTAAGACCCGCGCTTCTCTTTACCGCAAGTGATGTTGTCCCATGGGGTAGCTGGCACCTTTCCTATGAGAGGCTGCTTGATGTGCAG
>JAKBAF010000222.1 GCA_021809305.1 bacterium | reverse complement strand
GGTGACGCGCTCTCCCTTTGAACCTTGGGAGGTGGCGCAAGGAAAACGCTATCTCATCGGACAAGCGCTGCAGGAGATGGAACAGACACTAAATCAGATGTTGTGGGTGGGTGATAAGCTGATAGGCAATGACGAGAATCTTTCTACACATTACTTTTGCGAGCAGGTGGAGAGGGTGGAGGCAAGAGAGTTAACAGAGCTTGCATCGGCCCTCTTTTCCAAGGATCGCCTCCACCTTGCCCTCATTGGGAAAGGCGTTTCTAAACGCAAGGCCCTCTCTCACATTCGGAGCTGGTAAAAAAAAATGATAAGAAAACTTCCATTTACAATTGAGCCCTCCCTTTTGGCCGCCGATCTATCAAGGCTCTCTGATGAGGTAGAGTCTGCAGTGGCGTCGGGTATTGATGCCATGCATCTTGATATTATGGATGGCCATTTTGTGCGGAATCTAGGCTTCGGCCCTCAAATGGTGGCAGCTATCAATCGCCTGACAGATCTTCCTCTTGATGTCCATCTCATGATCTACAATCCCTACGACTATATTGAGAGATTTGTAGAGGCGGGAGCCGACTCAATTACGATCCATTTTGAAGCGACAGAGGATGTGGAAGAGACCCTAAAGTACATCCGAAGCTGCAATGTCCGGGCAGGTCTAGCCTTTAACCCTGATACAAGTGAAGGGATGATCCCTAAATATCTCTATCTGTGTGATCTCATTCTTTTAATGACCGTTCATCCGGGGTTTGGCGGGCAGGGTTTCATTACTGAGGTGTTAGACAAGATTCGCTTTACAAGGGAGATCTGTGACAGGCTTCACATCAAAAAGGGGGGCGTTGTTACTGAGGGTGGAGAGGGAGATCCTTTCGTCATTCAAGTCGATGGAGGGATCAATCTCGAAACAGCCAGACTCTGTTACGCTGCAGGGGCGAATAATTTCGTCATGGGCACCTACCTCTTTCATGCGCCTAATATGGCGGAGAGGGTCGCGGAGCTTCGTGATCTTTAAAAAAAATCTTATCTTTCCCCCTCTCTTCTGCTATATGATTTACTTCTCCTTGAAGTATTCCAGAGAGAGTAGTATAATTAAAATCTATTAATATAGGTTTTATTATGGAACAAGCTGCCGGAGCTACTGCTCTCACCCCATATCCCGACTCGATTCCCGGCTCCTCAAGGAGAAGAAGGCCCAAGAAGCGTGTTGAGGCGCAAGACCCGGCCCCGCTTCCTGGGTTTGCAGACCTTGCTCAGGAAGTTTTAAAGGTCATCTTCTTCCAACTCTCCCCACCAGATCTCTGCCAATCAGGTCTTACTTGCCGTGCGTGGAGAGTTATGACGCATGCAGTGGAGACAGACAAGATAGGTCGTGGTAATAGCGACTTCCTGCCGCCTTTGCGCCTGATTGAGAGTGACGGGCCACAAGTCGCCGTAGAAGATAGGGGAACGCTCTTTCAGGCAATTGGAAGGGAAGAGTGGGGCTCTGCCGTTGAGTTTCTAAAGCAGCTTCAGGAGCGCATCGACCTAGATACCCCAATTGGTGGCGAGGCGCCTCTTCTAATCACGGCGGCTCGAATAGCTACCGATAGAGCTGAAGAGGAGGGGTTGCTATCTAGGCTCACAAGTATTCTTGAGGCCGCTAAAATTCCACAAGCAACCACACTCGCAAGTAGCTTCCGAATATTCAATAACTGCTTTTTTGAAGCTCAGGAAGTGGTCATGGCTCTCCTTGGCGAGGGGAGCGAAGAGGCAGCAGGGATTATTGCCCGTTTGATGAAGAGAGCTCAGGTCAACTCCCGGGCAAGCGAGCTGATTGGGCTCCTTCTTGAAAGGGGGGCGAATGTCAATGTTACCGACAATCAGGGGCGATCCGCCCTCCATTGGGCGCTGCATTTTGGTAGCTACGAGATAGCTGAGCAGTTAATTAAGGCGTATGCCTCTTTAGATCTTGAGGACCAGTGTGGAATGCGCCCACTCCACGCGGCGCTACTGGCTCCCACAAAGAGCTCAATTGAGCTTATGAAGCTCTTTCACCTCGCAGCTCCTCGCTCTGCCCTAAGAGAGCGACTTGATGCAAGAGATCACGCATACCGCACGGCTCTCCATCTTGCGGTCATGAGAGGAGATCCTGCAGTTGTTAAGGCGCTCAAGGACCGGGGAGCAAGTATTGATATTGAGGATATTGATCTTAGAACGCCTCTTGCAATCGCTAAGGATAGTGAAGCGCGGACAGTTGGGCTTGAAAAACGAAACTACCAGCAAATTATCAGAATCTTGGATCCTCAAGCTCCCCCGCCTGCTCCTTTACCAGTGCGTAAGGAAGCTCCTCCTCCATTGCAAGAGATCCGCCCGGCAGCACCTCCGGAACCTCGTCCTCCGATGCCGCCACCTCCAGCTGATCACGCTGCTCCACCCGCTAATGAAGCCGGTCAAGATCAATACTTGGACATGGCAGTGGCAGGCCTTGTGGCGGCTGCAACGCTCTTTGCAGTAGGCTCCGTTGTACCCCCAGCCTGGACAGCGAGGGTCGTCTCTATTCTCTCAAAAAGGCGCTAATTGCAGCCTAAACTTCAACTTAGAGGTCCCAGCTTGTCACCTCGTGATGACAAGCTGGTTGTGAGCCGTTAAGGAGTATCGGAGGCTATATTATCAAGTTCGATATCTGTTTTTGGTAGGTCAGATGCTCCCGATCTTTGCACCAGAGAGTAAAGATTACTCCTTGCACACTTTGCTGTGAGGGCCGCCTGCTGCATCGGAGGAAGATTCCTAAAAAGAATTGAGAAGAGGGACCTATGAGGGATATTGATTGTTTTAGCGTCCTTCCATGCGCTTTGAGAGTCGGCTAGCCAGGCATCACCGCGTTCTGCTTTAAGCTTATCTCCCGCTTCAAGCCTCTCACCATCTCGCTCTTCCAGCTCCTCATCGTTACCGGTGATGATTGCACGGGCAAAAGTGCGTATCCAAGGCATAGCTTGGATGCGCGTTTTCATAAGCTCCTTTCCGGCCGCCATGCTCTCATCGTCCAACTTGTCTGCTTCAGCTGAATGGGCAAAGCGATAGTCACTCAACCCTTGCCAAAAGATATACCCAGACATAATTCCTGCTTGCGCGGCCTTGATAAGTGTAATAGAGACACGAAGAGGGGCTTTCTTAATTATTGCAAAGCAAAAGGTTGTTCCTGTGAGTGATAATAGCAATCCCACACTGCCCACGCCAATTTTGGCGATCGAGTGATAGAA
>JAKBAF010000221.1:2413-3243 GCA_021809305.1 bacterium | reverse complement strand
AGGCGATGAAGGAGCATGCGCGATCGCCAAGGCGCTTAAGGCTAACTCCTCCCTCTCCACGGTCAACCTCAGTGGCAACCAGATAGGCGATGAAGGAGCAAAGGTGATCGCCGAGGCGCTTAAGACTAACGCTTACCTTAGCCAGGTCGACCTTTCCGGCAACCAGATAGGCGATGAAGGGGCCAGGGCGCTCGCCGAGGCGCTTAAGACTAACGCTTACCTTAGCCAGGTCGACCTCTCCCACAACCAGATAAGCAATGAAGGGGCCAGGGCGCTTGCCGAGGCGCTTAAGACTAACGCTTACCTTAGCCAGGTCGATCTCTCCTACAACCAGATAGGCGATGAAGGGGCAAAGGCGATCGCCGAGGCACTTAAGACAAATACCTCCCTTACCACAGTCGATCTCTCCTACAACCAGATAGGCGATGAAGGGGAAGAGGCGCTCGCCGAAATCGAAGAGGCGTTGAAGCGCAACGAAAAAGGTTGATAGGAGAGAGATTAGCTGCGGGTCTGGAGACATGGTGGTCTTGAATCTTTAAGGAAGGGAGGGGACGAGGATGATAGAAGAAGTGCGGCGCTGGGCTAGCGCCGCACTACAAGAAAGGAGGCGTTATCCCCCCTACACTAGAGACACTAGAGCTGTACTACCACTTATGGCCTGCACGACCAGCAGCTGGCCGTCTAGGATAGAGGCGAGCAATGGGCGGCACAGCTTTAGTTGTGCTACCTGGCAGAATAGCCATCTTAGCATCAGGATAGAAGGCAGCTAAGATCTCGGCCGCATTGCTGCCGCGCTCAGCCATCTGCTGCGCGGTATAGAGACAGAGGCC
>JAKBAF010000221.1:0-2403 GCA_021809305.1 bacterium | reverse complement strand
CCAACACCGTGCCCCTGGCCATATCCTGTGATCAGGATGTGGTCGCCCTCGAGGGCCACTGTAAGGTCGTTACTGCGGAGTTTATCGGCGCCAACGATCTTCTGGAAGGCCCAGAAATCGATGTTACCAGAGCCAACACCCGAGGCGACCTTCAGACCGTAGACCTTATGCGAGAAGGGATCAGTATAAAGATCAACGGATGTCACCCCGTCGAGGTTAGCAGCCTTGGCTAGCCACTCTTTTGGAACGGTGACGCTCCACTTGGTCTCATTTCTATGGCGCGCAGCGATGAGAGATTCAACTCCTCTTGCCGCGTGGGTAGCAGAGCGGAAGACGCTAGTGTAGGGAGCGGTCTTGCCAGCACAATCTTCTGTCCAGGTGGTAGGGAAGGAGCAGCGCCCCTCATCACCCTCTAACTCAAGGACCATCGCATGTGTTGACCGGATGGCGAGGATAACCGCATTAGCACCCACAACCACCGCATCACCATGGTAGCCAACCTCGCTTGCGCGGACATCGTAGAAGCCCTCCCTGCCCTTTTGGGTATGATAGTGAGCGTCAGTCCTTGCGAGTACGGCGACCGCATTCATCACCTCAGGGTGAAGAGCACGGCGAAATTCAGGCGCGAGGAGGCAGGCGCAGTAGGCATCAAGTGGAAGTTCATTGATAACGTTGATCCTACCATCGACCTGGTAGAGGGAGATGGCGCCACGGTATTGCACGCCATTGACAAGGCACGAGACTTTTTCGCTCGCAGGGTGGATAGAGATCTGATAGACCCCGGGGTACTCTTCTCCCCAGGAGAGACCACCCTCTCCACCATGAACAGTGTAGCGCTTATCGAGAAGACCTGAGCTAATGACCCGCCCCGATGCAGGATCGATGACTCGGTGGCGCCCTGTGACCTCGACAAGGGGTGCTTCCTCGCCCTCAGCTAGCAGAACGCGTATCCTATCTTTACTTGTTTCTAGAGCACTTAGAGGCCCCGCTACAACTAACAATGAAAGAACAGAAAATGCAATTGTCTTGAACATCTCTTACCTCCCTCTCGAGGATTTAAGTGAATCTTTGGTGGTGCTGATAAGCTAGTGGGGTGGCCTCTCTCCCTCTTAGGGTGCGCTTTAAGAGGCCGCGTAAAATAAGATAGGGCTCATAGACCTCTTCAATTGTCGAGCGCTCCTCGCCGAGGGCGACAGCTATGGTCCCAAGCCCTACGGGCCCTCCCTCGTAATTGTCGATGATCACCCGGAGAATTTTCTTATCCATCTCATCAAGCCCTGTCTCATCAATGCAGAGCATATCAAGCGCCTCTCGCGCCACAGGGGGGGTGATCATTGAACCATTGCGCATCTGCGCAAAATCGCGAACCCAACGAAGAAGGTTGTTGGCAATGCGTGGGGTTCCTCTGGAACGATGGGCAATTGCACGGGCCGCCTCTTCAGGGAGGGCGATATCCAGAATGCGACTTGACCGAAGAAGGATCTCCTTGAGCGGCTCTGGCTCGTAGTAGTCCAGCCGAAGGACGAGGCCAAAGCGCGAGCGCATCGGAGCTGAAAGGGCACCAAACCGAGTGGTTGCACCAATGAGTGTGAACTTATTGAGTTTAACCTGTACAGACCTTGCATTAGCACCGCTATCGATAAGAAGATCCAGGGCAAAATTCTCCATTGCTGGATAGAGGTACTCCTCAATTGTCCGATTGAGGCGGTGGATCTCATCGATGAAGAGGATATCCCCCTCACCAAGGTTGGTGAGCAGTCCAGCCAGATCGCCCGCTCGCTCAATGACAGGTCCTGAGGTCACCGTAAGGCGTGTGCCCATCGCTTGTGCAACAATGCCAGCAAGTGTCGTCTTGCCAAGGCCAGGAGGCCCTGAGAAGAGGCAGTGGTTAAGCGGCTCGGATCTATGCCTTGCGGCACCAATTACAACCTCAAGCCGCTCCGATACACTCGCCTGCCCTTGAAACTCAGCAAGAGACTGCGGCCGCAAGGGGAGCTCGTAGGCAAGATCCCCCTTCTTTAGCGACGATTCGATAAATCGCTCTTCCATTCGTGTGACGACCGCCGGTTAACCCCCAGGCAGTCATAGCACAGGGCACAATATTAAAACAGCCTAAGGTTGGAGATGAGGACAACAGCGATAAGTATAGGGGCAATATAGCATACGCAAGTCTTCAAATATAAGTACAAAAGGCGCTGTTTTTGGTTCATAACGGAGGAATCACCAAAGATCTGAAAGAGAGCTTTGCGCACTCCCCAAGCCCATCCCACAAATAGAACAGCAGCAAGGCCGCCAATTGGAATGAGGACATCTGTTGCAAAAAAGCTCACAAGGTCAAAGAAGGTCTTCCCAAAGAGCGTTGATCCCTTCAAAAGGTTAAAGGAGAGGGCGCTTGGAATGCCC
>JAKBAF010000220.1 GCA_021809305.1 bacterium | reverse complement strand
TTTCCGCATAGGCGCAGACACTGCTTGCATAGCCACCATAGGCGTGTGAGAGGTGGGTGGCAATATCGGGCTCAAGGCCAAACTCCAGCTCAAGTGAGGCGGCAAGGGCCGGCGAGTAGCCAGCAGCCCCTCTTAAAGGTGTGGTCTCTGTCGCAGAGGACCTCTCAGGCTTAAGGGAAGCTGTTGCAATGGCCTCATCGACCGCATCGCTTGCCATCTTGCGGTAGGTTGTCCACTTGCCACCACAGATGGTAATTAGCTTAGATGGGCTCACAACCACAACGTGGTCGCGAGAGAGCTGGGAGGTCTCCTGGGTTGCAGGCTCCCTTGCCAAAGGGCGTATCCCCGCCCAAACGGCGCGAATCTCACTGCGGGTTACCTTGATGTTAAAGTAGTCGCTGACGTGTCGGAGGAGGTAGTCAACCTCCTCAAGGGGGGCGGTCGGCCTTGCAGTGATTGAACAGGGGTGGTCTGTTGTACCAATGAGGGTCGATCCCTGCCAGGGGAGCATAAAGAGAACCCTACCATCCTCTGTCTTTGGAATAAGCAGCCCAGAGTCTGGTGGGGAGTAGGTGCCATCAAGGACAATATGGATGCCAAGGCTTGGCGCAACAAGTGCGGCGGCATCAGGGTCGTCGAGCATCCGGATAGAGTCGCAAAAGGGGCCCGTGGCATTGATGATGCTTCTGGCAAAGACCTCATGTTGCTTACCTGTTAGTCTATCGCGTGCCACAACACCTGAGAGCCTCCCCCTTGTCTTAATCAGCCCTTCGACCTCTAAATAGTTCAGGACAACAGCGCCAAGCTCTGCTGCCGTAAGGGCGATTGCGGTATTCATCCTAGCATCATCGAACTGCCCGTCGTAGTAGATGACAGCGCCCTTTAGCCCCTCCTCCTTTAGCTGAGGAAAACGCGCCAGCGCCTCCGTTGCTGAGACGAAGGTGCTAGAGCCGAGCGAGGCGCTGCGCGCAACCCAGTCGTAGATCTTAAGTCCTGCTAGGTAGTAGGGGATATCGAGCCACTGATAGATGGGGGTGACAAGTGGCAGGGGCCGCGCGAGGTGGGGACTTAATGTTAGCAACGCCTTGCGCTCATGCAGAGCGTCTGAGACAAGGTGGAACTCATGTGCATCGAAGTGCTTGATCGCCCTCTCTAGGTAGCGGACGCCCCCATGGAGAAGTTTGGTGCTGCGGCTTGAGGTGCCAGAGGCGAGATCCTCACGCTCAAGTAGGGCGCAGGAGAGACCGCGAGTTGTGGCATCAAGTGCAATGCCCGATCCTGTCGCCCCTCCTCCAATAACGAGTAGATCAAAGTGGGAGGATGAGAGCGCTGCGAGCTGCTCAGGACGTTTTGGGAGGGAGGCTAGTACTGATTTCATTTTTTTCAACCGCGAGGGGTAATCAAGTTAGCTGATTTCCCCTTTTGCGGCACGCTATATGGTGTTGAACCATATGAGCTGGCCACGTTAACTTAAGGGAGCTAACAAGAAGGAGCTAAAGGTGGAAGCGTGTATCCGGCAGTCGATTAGGGAGGGAGTGGAGGCGGTAGGTCAGCTCGAGAGGGCATCCAGCATCGCTTTTATCAAGGATGTCGCAGAGCTTATCGCCAGATCCTATTCGGAGGGGGGCAAGGTTCTCATTGCAGGTAATGGAGGCTCTCTTTGTGATGCCCTTCACTTTGCTGAGGAGCTAACGGGTATCTTTCGTACAAAGCGCAAAGCTCTTCCTGCGATTGCGCTGGCCGATCCTGGCCACATGAGCTGTGTTGCAAATGACATCGGCTTTGAGGAGGTCTTTTCTCGGGCCATTGAGGCGCATGGCCGGCCAGGAGATGTCTTTGTGGGCCTTACCACAAGTGGCAACTCGCCTAATATGGTTCGCGCCTTTGAGGTCGCACATAGTCTGAATTTAAAGACGGTAGCCCTTCTTGGAAAAGGAGGAGGCCGTCTCAAAGGCAGTGCCGATTACGAGCTAATCATTGAGGGGTTCTCCTTCTCCGATCGGATTCAAGAGGCACATATGGTGGCCATACACACTATTATCGAAATGGTTGAGATTGAGCTCTTTTTTTCAGAGAGCTCTTTGAGTGAGCTGGAGAGCCTCCTTGCCATCCCTTGAGCAGATATGGAAGGGGGTGGTCGATGAAGAGAAGAAATCTCTAACTACCTCTCTTTTGCGCTGCGCCCTCACGCCTGCAAGCCAGATCTTCGCGCTTTTCGTTGCGCTACGAGGGTGGGGCTACTCATCTGGCCTCCGCAAGATATCGCGGCTTGACCTGCCGGTCGTTAGTATTGGCAATCTCGCCGTGGGAGGAACGGGGAAGACCCCCTTCACAATCTGCCTCGCCCGTGACCTTGCATCGCTCCGAGTTGCCATACTATCTAGGGGCTATCGCTGCGACCTAGAGCGAGAGGCTGCGCCCCGTCTTGTAGGGCGAGGAGGGGCGACCCTCTTCCCGCCCTCCTATATGGGAGATGAGCCAACGCTAATGACGCATCACCTCCCAGCAGCTCTCTCTATTGTCGGGCCAGATCGTGTCGCTGGAGGGCGACTTGCAATTCAAGAGGGGGCTCAGTTAATCCTGCTCGATGATGGCATGCAACACAGGCGGCTCTACCGCGATATTGAGGTCGTCTTGATCAATCGAGGTGATGTGCAAGGAGGGAGAGCTCTTCCAAGGGGTTCACTTCGCGAGCCTCTCACCGCTCTTCGGCGTGCCGATTATCTTGTTAGCGCAGATATGGGAGGGGAGAGCGATGCGATCCAAAAGAGCCTCTCGCGCTACACCTCTGCCGGGCTTATTGGCACAGCGCTGCAGCCGACTCAAGTAAAAGGGCAGCTCGCTCTTTCGTTGGACGAACTAAAAGGAAAGAAAGTGGCGCTATTTTGCGGCATTGCAAGCCCACAACGCTTCGTTTCTCAAGCTGTCTCACTAGGAGCGCATCCGGTCGTAAAGCTCGTCCTCCCCGACCATAAGCTAGCTCCCCTCCATCCCAACCATCCCTTCATCAAAGAGGCTGTCGCACGAGGAGCTGAGCTTCTTCTCTGTACCGAAAAGGATTGGGTCAAATACGACTCTAAAATAGATCTTGGACTACCTCTTGCCTACCTAGAGGTGGAGATGGCAGTTACCTCTGGAAAGAGTGCTTACAGCGAGCTTCTTGCGCGCTGCTTTGCACTATCTAATTGAAGATTTTCATTTCTCAATAAATTGCAGGACAACCGCTTATTCGCTTGCTTGATTGTTAAAAAAAGTT
>JAKBAF010000219.1 GCA_021809305.1 bacterium | reverse complement strand
GAGCCTTGGGAGGTTGAAGAAGCGATCTTGCCCGATCTTATTGCAATTATAGATGACCAGAGAGGAGAAGAGGGCTTTTACGAAGGTTTAGCAAAACTCGCCACTAGCTACTCTCTGAGCTACGGGTACAAGCAGCAGTTCGATGAAGTAATGCTGGAAGTCTTCAAAGTAGAGGAGGGCAAGGGCGGTAATGCGCCGTCAGGTGCGTTGCATCTCATTGATAATATCGACGGGCTACTCGATATCGCTCTCGATTCCGCTCATGTGAATACAAAAGCCTCATGGGCAGACGCCTTTATGGCCTGTCTGCAGAGAACTCAGCCAGCTGACCTTGACAAGGGCGTTCTTAGCAAGATCCGCCGACTTTGCACGAAGTTAGGTAAACAGGTTCCTGGCAACTATAAGTCTTGATGAGTTCATCCAATTCTGAGGGAAATAATCCCTCCCTATTCTACATAGCCACTGCAGAAAAGTCAAAAAATCAGTTTTCTTTCGGACCCAGGTTCAGAACTCTTTCTTTATTGACAATTTTGGCTGTAGATGCTACTATTTTTTACAAATTTAAAGATGGAGATTGCTGTAATGGGCTGTAAAATTGCATCGGATCACCCTGGACTTCCCGTTGCTCTACTAGGCGGCGCAGCCTTTGGGCTCCTTGCGGCGGCTGACAGGCTCTTTTTGGGTCGACGATTCAATCTGCTTGAGACAAAGCGCTTGCTTGCTGGTTTGGCCACAGTGGTGGCTTTCGCAGGAGTTGCTGAAGCCTTTATCTGGCTCAAGGGCTGTAGCGGTGATCGGCTTGGGCGTGAAGGTGAGGAGGCTCCTTGGGATATAAATGATATGCTAGAGGAGATGCGCCTTAGAGGAAATGTGCACAAGCCTCTTGCTTTCTCTTTGGATGACGAAGACGCCGAGCAGGCCTATCTCGCGGACCATCCAGATGCAGACGCCATTACTTCGCGCTCCAAGGATGCAACCGAGTCGCAGCTCTACTGGCTCGTGATGCATGCAAATAGGGAGCAGTTCTCTGCGGTATTAAAGCCCCACCTTAATAATCCCGAAAAGCTCGTAACCCTCTTCAAGATTGTTATTAAGCGGATCGAGGCTAATGACAATGGAGAATCGGATCTCAATCCAGTGCGAATGGAGGCCCTTTGCCATGCCGCTGGAGAGTTAGAGAAATTCTCGGTTTCTATCCTTCTCTCTCTTAATAGCGATAAGGTCATTTCTGCGTTTCTGAGTGTATGGGGGCAAGACCCGGCTAAATTATTGAAGCTTGCACAAGCATGTATTCGCGAGAGCTCTTCTATAAATAATTCAAAAACCGACCTCTTCATTGAAAACGCCGCTCTACAGGCAATTGATGCGCTGATAGAAGCCGATAAAGAGAAAGGGCGCTGGAATTCAAAGCTCTTCAATCATCCCGAGCGCTTGCTCAATCGCCTTACTGCTCTCTATATAGAGGAGTGCGCTGGAAATGGTGGCCAGCCTGAAGAGGTTGCCACCCGCTTGGAGACGGTATTGAAGGAGTGTAACCGGCAGTCGTTAAAGGAAATTGCAGGAGCTGGCGAGACGATGCCAGCCAGCCCTCTCTGGTGGTTAGTAGCTGCTCCACAAGCTTTGGGTATTGGGCCAATCGCTGATCTTAAGTGGGCCATCCGTAAACGTTTTATAGCAGGTGAGTGTAAACCTCAGGAGATTCGGGAAGAGATCCTGCCCACTCTTTTGGCAATTACTGAGGTAGATGCGCACGAACGAATCTATTATACTTGCCTTGAAGAGTTCGCTAGCTCCTATTCCAAAAATTTGTTGGGGGAAAACCAGTTCAACTCTGTAATGGCACAAGTTTTCAAACCCAAACCCCGTAACCAGTATCTATCTCTGAATAATATCCCTAATATTGGCGCTCTTCTCGATATCGCTCTTGATTCCCCCCATTTGGATAAAGAAGCCCGATGGGCAGACGCCTTCGTTAACTGCATGGGCTGGACAGAAGTATCTAAGCTTGAGGTGGGCGTGGATGCCAAGGTTCGGTCACTTTGCCAAAAATTAGGGAAAAGGGTCCCCGATCTTTATCAGTAAAGTGTTATTCTTCCAGAGGAGCTACTACTCCTACTGCTGCCGCGGTTTATAAGGGAGGCATTACGGGCTAACATTTTCCGCAATACGAGCTACCTCAATACCTATCTGGTGTCAGAGTATTCAAAGCAAATACAACTAAGAGCGAGTCGTGTTTTCTTATAGATGTATTTTAGCAAGGCGTAGTACCATGCCTTGATTTAATGCGGAGGTAAGAGAGATATGGAAAGAGCAACAGGTGCTGGAAAGAGCCAGGGTCAAAAACGGAATACACCCGCTAAAAAGCCAGTAAGAATAGCTACCCCTACAGAAGCGCGTTCAAGTGAGATCGCCACCCGACACTTTTCGCCGAGGCGAGAAGTAACCCCTTCCTCCCCATCTGAAAATCAGACAGAACAACTATCTTTAGCGCCGCGTGCGGCCAGGCTCTGGTGCGAGGCTCAAAAGATCTATCGCGGCCTTTTGAGCGAACGAGCGATGAAAGCTAAGCTTCTGCGCGCGATAGGAGAGATAAAACCCGACAGCGCAGATGAGATTTGTGGAGTGCAGTTGAGTCAAAGTCAACTAAAAGCTGGAATGGAGGTTACGTTCCCCAAAGTCAACCTCTTCTGGCTTATGGTGAGCACCACATCGAGTCTATTTAATCCTTGGATCTATTACTCCCAACGCGATGAAATTGGAGATTTTAGTAACAGCGAGAACCTCTCAGACGAAACTTCTTTTTTTCAGCAATCTATGGTAGTAAGCCAAAGTGGTCTGCGCCGAATGGGCCTTTGTCTTGGCGATAGTATGTTGCGTTGCATACCGAAAAAAGAAAAAGAGAAGATAGAAGCGCTTCTCAAGACAACCGACGGATTGCTTCAGGGTGATCCTATGCAGCTCACTTGCCCTGGTAGGGTGGGCTCTACCTACGCAGCAGCATTTCCAGAATGGATTGATCTTTTTGAAGGAGCCATCCTGCAACTAGATGCCTTGCCTCATCGCTTAGAGTTAAAGGATAAAATATGGAGTTGGCGAGGTCTTGAGCAGCTCTTTGAAGAGGTCCAAAAAAAATATTACCGCGACATTAACGAGGTTTTGGATTGTTTTAAACAACTTCATAAAAAAAGAGAGCTCTCTCTTTTTGATCTAAATCTACTTAGCGAAAAATTAATTACTCTATCCGAGAATAGCAGAAAAAACTTAG
>JAKBAF010000218.1 GCA_021809305.1 bacterium | reverse complement strand
TCCCACCTCGACGAGCTCTCCCGCAAGGCTAGCTCGTCATGGCGGTAAGGATGCGCCGACGCCCAGTAAAGGTGGCTCTGCCGTGCATGCTCAAGACGTTATCCAGCACGAGCAGGTCGCCCTTTTGCCAGGGGAAGGCGATCGTCTTAGCATCCAAGACATCGAGAATGTGGTAAAGATCGTCTCTTGGGATCTTAGATCCGTCGGCAAAGTGGACCTCGTGAAGACGAGTATTGGGTAGGCTATAGAGGAGATTCGATCCGAGCCAGCGGCCCCGTCCAAGAAGACGAGGATTAAAATCATAGAGATGGACCTGGTTAAACCAGACCGCCTCGCCAGTCTCTTTGTGGAGCATCGTCGCAGGTCTTATCTGCTCAACCCTTAGCCAGTCATTTCGGTTCCAGCGAAAGGCGAAGTCATTAAGACGACACTTCTCTTCCACCTCCTGCTTGGAATCTGTCTCAAAGACCTCAATCCACGACTTGTGGAAGCGCTGCATGCGATTGAGTAGATGCATCACACGGCTCTTATAGTAGTAGTTAGAGACGTATCCAAGACGCCTCTCCTCAAATCGCGCTCTTACCTCCGGGTCTATTGCCTTGTAGATTGCACGGGCATCACCAAGGATGGTCTCTCCTCGATCGACAGGGGGAATTTCGCAAAAGAAGTAGATGTGATTTGGATAGCTATTAACAAAGGAGAGCTCATTATGGAGAGGGATTTTTACAGATGGCGGCGCCTCTGTTGAGGTGTAGACGCTCTTATGGACCTTATCTCTTGGGCTATCTCCACCAATATAATCGACACCCTTTCCAAGCCCGAGCTGCTCAACAATCTCCGAGAAGTGCTCAGCAGACGATAGGTCGTAGCCGCGGAAGAGCACTCCACCATAGCGCAAGAGCTGGGCTCGAATGGCCTCCTGCTTCTCTTCAATATAGGTTAGGAGATCCCCAAATCGATTGTGACGGCCATCGGCCTCTAATACAAGCGGAAGCCTCTCCTCATTTAAAAAGGAAGAACCCTCAGCCTCTAAGGCCTGCTCAAACGTCTGCTTTTCCACATCTGCCTCCCACGCATGCGACTTTTTCTTGGGCCTCGCCCTCGCGATCTCTCTCTCTTGACACCTGTTAAACTAAACTCTTATCTAATTTGTCAAGAAGAAAATGCTCATGAGTTCGCAAGTGGGTAGCGATAGATGTGGCAATGGATGCCATGCGGGAGAGACTCCTTGTGAAATTCACCACCGAGCCGCTGGATAAGTCGAATGGAGCGGTGGTTATCTGGAGAGACAAAGGAGACGAGGCCCGTGAGGCCGAGTCGCTCCTCTGCATACCTTTTCACATTGGTAGCTGCTTCAAAGGCGAGCCCCGCTCCCCAAAAAGCTGGAGCCAACCGAAAGCCAAGCTCAGGCACGATTTTGCCATCGATCTTCTCCCAGTAAATCCCACACATTCCAATCAGCTGGTTTGTCGATTTGAGACAAACAGCTAGCAGGCTGATGCGGAAGTCTCGCTCTCTTTGAATGAAGAGACTTAAAGAGCGATGCGCTTCATGAGAGCCCTGGATACCGCGTCTTGAAAAGCGCATTACCTCTGGATCGGCTACCAAAGAAGCAAACTCGGTGATGTCCTCATCCTGAAAGCTCCGTATCACAAGCCGCTCGGTCTCCAGCTTGTGTCGATGGGCCGTCCTTCCTGCGAGCAAGAGATGCTCACTCGGTTGTCGCTGAAAGAAGCACTCATCGATGGCTTTAAGAGTACGTCTCTGCTCCGCAAATTCAAGCCGCAATAGAGCCTCATCGAGCCTCAGCCATGCATAGTCGTCGTGCTCAGCTGGCGCCAGCCTCACCTCGCAGGGCTCGGGGGCCATGGCGACAAAGACCGGTATAAGTTGGACTGCATCCTCGCTAGGTTGGTAGAAGACCTCCACGGTATCTGCTGAGTAGAGCTTTACGGGAGTAAGGCCCGTCTCCTCCCTGATCTCACGCAGTGCAGCTTCGGCTGCAAACTCCCCCGCCTCAATCCCCCCACTTACCCCCTGCCAGATGCCGTGGAGGTAGTAGCTGCTCCTGCGCATGAGCAGGTAGCGAGGCTCATTCCCCTCCCACCGTGCGATGTAGGCAGAAATTGCAACAGGCTTGCTCATCTGTGGTAATTTCTCCATCCTCTTATCCTCCAGTTGCAAGACTTGCAATCTTACACAATCATTGACTTTTTTCTTAAGAGGGCAAATAAAAAGAGCTTTAACAAGATGGTGTACAAATGAAACAGAGCCGCAAACCCTTATTTCTTTTTTTCCTCACTCTCCTATGCGTAAGCCAGCTCCCATGCATCACGGAGGCTCTTTCAGAAGGACTTTTCTACAAACAGATTGTTACGGATCTGCCACAGGTAATCCATCTCATCGAAATCGATCCAACACGTTTTAAGATCGTCGCCGCACGTGCACTAGATGATGGGCTAGGGCGAGAGAGCGTCCTTCACATTGCCGGCAGGCACGGCGCCATTGCTGCCATTAATGGCGGCTTCTTTGAGATTGGTGGCAATTGGGATGGACTTCCCGCTGGTATTCTCAAAATTGACGGAGAGTGGTTCTCCCTACCAACGAAGTCACGCGGAGCCGTCGGGTTTCGGTCCGACCAATCTGGCCTTCTTATGGATCGCCTCCTCACGGGGGTCTCTCTTCTGATTGGCGGGCGTCGATTCGTACCAAACGGGCTTAACCGTCCTAGAAAAGATGATGAGGCGATACTTTACACTTCCGCGTTTCATCGCACCGCGCTTACAAAGCCAGGTGGTATTGAAATCGCCATTAAGAAGGGAAGGGTCAGTAAAGTCCTAAACGCTGGAGACTCAGCGATTCCAGAAGGCGGCTTCCTTCTCTCTGTAGGGCCGAATCACATCGAATGGGAGAGGCTTCAAGCTATACTAAAGGGCACCTCGGTGAGAGTTCAGATCACCCCCATTCCACAATCAGAGCCTCCCATAACAACTAGCAAGGAGTGGGAGAAGATGGAGACAATTGTGGGTGGCACCCCTCTTCTACTTCGGGATGGAAAGACGTACGAGGAGATCGCTAAGGAGAGGACTTTGACCTCTTTTCTCACAATGCGCCACCCACGAACAGCGATTGGCTCGCGCAGAGACGGTTCGTGGATTTGGGTGGTCGTGGATGGAAGAGCGCCAAAAACTAGCGTTGGGATGACAATTGAGGAGATCGCCACCTTTATGCGCCTGCAGGGCTGCGTCGAAGCCCTCAATCTCGATGGAGGAGGAAGCTCC
>JAKBAF010000217.1 GCA_021809305.1 bacterium | reverse complement strand
CACAGTGGATGAGGCTGGACGGCAGGTAGGGGCTGGAGAGGGTCCTGTCCTAGGGGCTACTTATGAAGACTGGGCCCTCTATCACGCCGCCCTTTACGCGACGGGTGAGGCGGTTCGGCATCTTCCCTTTGGCGATGAGATCTGCGTCCTCCTTGCCTCGCCAAGAATCTCTGCACTGCTAATCGATAGCGAGTGGTTTAGGTCGATACGCTCAAAGGTGCGACAAGCGGCAGCAAAGTCGGGTCTTAGCGTGGGGAGTTGGCTGCTGCAGCAGGTCGCATTAGAGGAGCTTCATTCTCTAACGGAGATATTCAGGAAGCCTCCAAGAAAGATACTTTTGCATCTAGCGAGCAAACTTCGCCATCTCTATGCAAAGCGGTGCGAGGATGCGGCTCGATTTATAGAGTCTGCGGCGGATCATGTAACTAAGCTTGCTGAGTGGGAGGTTCAGGAGACATTTACTTTAGATTCCACCCTAGATGAAGTTGAGGTCACTGTGGAGGCTCTTTCCTCCACCCTCACAGACAAGGATAGCCTACTAGAGGTGCCCGAGATCAGCCTCGTTCAAGGTGACCAGACCCCATCTTTGAGCCTTAAGCTGAGGGTTCTTTCGGGACTTGCGGTTTATGTGCAACCAGCAGCCCTTCCCCTTCTCTTTATCAGGCATAAGTCAAGCGGAACAGAGGTGGCTGCTCGGATCGGAGGGGCTCTATTAGCCCGCTATAGTGGATACCCTCTGTGCGCCGCCGCAGCTACCGAGGTTCTCTGCCGCTGCTTTCCTTTTGCAGCGCGAAATAGCAAGCCCGCTTTGCTCTTTAACAGAGTGATAAGGCCGTTTGCTGTAGCATTAAAGACCTATCGAGCCTTAAAAAAAAGAGGACTTGAAGACCTCCATCAAGAAGGTCTCTCCTATCGCACCATCGACCGTCTCTCTAAACTTACGGCTGAAGCCTGTATCCTTCCGATATTTAGCCTACTGAGTGGAGGGAGCTCCCCCTTCTGGAGCGCCCTTGGTTTCGCCTCTTTTCACAATTGTATAGGGTCAGTTGCAAAAAATCTTAGGCTTGTCAGCAGCGGATCTACAGGTTATGAATCCTCTTACTTAGAGAGGTTGCCACTTGAGGTGGCGGTGGGGTTAGCTGCTTCTGGATTGGAAGATGCAACGCCGCTTCCACGTCTTTTTTGTGCGCTTTTTGTTTCCTTATTTTTGACGCCCACTAGCGCCGATGCCATCGTTAAATCAAAAGCCTATGAGAGGTGGATCTCCAAACCCCTTGTTCGGCTACTTGTTCCTCATTACAAGAAGTTTCAAGTTGGGCATCTCGCATCAAGTCTGGCGAATGTAGCCTCCCGCTTAAACCTTTGTGGCTCAAGACCAGAAATAGTAGCCATGGCCTTTAAGGCTGCGGTGGTGGTTCGCTATGGCGCACAAATAGTTTGGCACCCCTTTACAAGGAGAGCTATCACGTGCGCAAGGCAGCTTGCGTACGGCGCTTTGTCGATCTATCAGACAAAGACCGTGGTCTCCTACATCGCTAACCATACGAGTGATGCGATTGGATGGACAGCCTCTCAAATGGGCAAGCCCCTAACACATGCTACGGCCACATCAGCCATGGTGGGCTTGGTGGTAATAGAGGCCACAGGCAACCCGACAATGGCTGCAATAGCGGGAGAGGTAGTCGAGGTGGGGTTTGAAAGGGGGGAAGCCATTATGGTAGCTACCATCAAGAAGGTGGGTAGATTTGGAGTACAAATCCTTGTTGAAAGCGGCGGAGCGCTTCTTCGAGATATAAATTCGTTCTTTGGATGGCTCAACTAGAAGAGGCCTCAGCCCTACGATCCTGTGAACCACCCTGATAGGGCCTGCAAAGCGTTCTGATCCGCTTGACGCAGCCGCTCTTGCGCCCGCTCTTGGGCATCTTCTCGCCCAACATAGGCGCGCTCAAAGGCGCAATAGCAGTGGTAAGTGAAGGCGGCGCCGGCCATGGGAAATATGACGTTTGAAACGAGAGATCTAGAGGGATCTCCGCAATTATAGGTCAGCTCCGTCCATGACCAATTCTTTAATGGTTCGGCATCGCAGTAGCCCGCCGTATAGGCTATTCCTGTCATTCCGAAACAGAGGAGCGACATGAACCCATACCCTGTACCATACGCTACATCTGTCAGCCGCTCAGCCATCTGCTGCGGCGTCTGCCTTCCTTGACCATTAACCTGCATAATAGTACCTCGGTTGGATTAGAATAATGATATACTAGATGCAAGTATAGAATCAAGTAGCTAAATGAGGGCTGGCTTAAGCCCCAGCCCTCATTTAGAAGTATTAACCGGTCGCTGCTAAGAGTGAGAGATTCCTCCTTTTACTAACTGCACAACGGCTTGGGTCTGCGCATTGATCTGCTCTACTCTCTCAAAGTACTCCTCTTCGATCCGCCCGCTGCATTGGCTAAAGAAGAGAGCATACTCTCTCACATTTTCAGGTGAAGAGAGGGTGTAGTTGCGACAGTACTCACTCACCTCTTGCTTGTTATTAGCGATGACGACCTCTATTCCGCATTTGGGATCTAGGCTCTCTTTAGTAAACATCAAGCGAGCCTGGAGTCCTCCCTCTTCGATGGAATACCTTCGTGGGCTCTTTGTAAGGCTCTCTGTGACTTTTTCGATATCAAGGCCTGTTGGATGTCCAAACGACTTACTATCATAGACAAAGCGCTTTAGCTTGTCTCTTGGAACTCCCACGATGAGGATCTGCCCCGGCTGGATTTTGGCCGCGGTTTGGGCGATGTTATGCATTCTTTCAGCCACCCTTTTAATCGTTTCGTCCTTGTGGCCGCGAATCCTCATCGAGCGTGTGATCGCTGCTGTCGATATTTCCATGAGCGTATCTTCGTTGTAAAGTCCCTCATGGTTAAAGGCGTAGTGAGCCGCTGATTCTTGCATCACCGGCTCTGCAAGGCAGTAGCTGAGCGAGACGAGGTGGGGGCGGAGCGATGGGTGGCAGTCGAGCCTTGAGGGTGGAGGCCCCTCAACGCCGGGCGTCCAGGCGTTATCACCGTGCAAATGCTGATACGCTTCTATTCTTTCAATGACCCCCTCTCGGTTCAAAGGGGTGGGTATTGATTGGGCCCGCATGGGTTTGTAGAACGCTCCGGCCTCTCTTTTCCCATGAAGCTCTTCGCAGAAGAGCCGTGCTGGGCGAAGCCCAAGGGACTGGGCGTGTACGAAGGGGACCAAACCCCGAGCCACCATTGTGGATGCAACGCGGAAGTAGTTGCCCATAAGTAT
>JAKBAF010000216.1:422-3289 GCA_021809305.1 bacterium | reverse complement strand
TGCCTTCAACTGATGAGAGCCTACTCGGAGCTTGAGTCGAAACAGCGCGCCCTATCACAAGAGCTAGCCCTGCAGGAGCACGCCTTAAGTGAGGCGCTCCAAGCAAAGGAGCAGCAGTTTACAGCCTTTGAAGAGGAGTGCCGCTGCCACAGGCTTGCCTTAGAGCAGATCGCCACCCTTGAAACGCGCATTAATGAGCTTGCCTCCCTCTTGGACTCCACACAAGAGAAGTGCTCTGCCCTAGAGAGCAAGCTCACCGCCTCTGAAGCTGAGCTCGCCCTCCAGTTCGATGCGCTCAAGTCACAGATGGAGGAGGCCCGCCTCGTTCAAGAGGAGCTTGCGCAAGCGAGCGCGAGATGGGAGTCGGCCGAATTTGATCTCTCCACTCTTATCGAAGAGCGGGGTGAGGAGCATCAGCATTGGAGCGAGCAGGCGGCAGCCCATCGCGATCTGGCCGATAATTTCCGAGAAGTCTCAGAGCTGCAGCTGCAGCAGGAGGTGGAGCTAAGAGGGCAGCAGCTGCGCCTGGCACTCCTTGAGGGGCAAAAATGCGAGCTAGAGAGTCGCCTTGCAGAGGAGCGTCTCCTTGTCGCCGCTTTAAGCGAGGAGCGGGCATCCCAAGAGGCCAGACTCCAGATAGTGGAGGCCGATGAGATCGTGCTTCTTGGAGCGTACCAAGAACAACTGGCTAAGATACAAGAGCAAGGGGCGCGTCTTAAGATCTTGGAGGGAGAGAGAGCTGAGCTTCAGCTTGCGCTGCAGGAGCGTTGCAGCGAGCTTGCCGCTAAGGAGCAACTCCTCGATGCAGAGCTCTCATACCGCTGCGAGCAAGAGTTACTGCTTGCTTCCCTAAAAGAGGAGCAGCGAAGTGCTCATCGCCAAATTGAGCAGCTAACAGCTGCCGAACTCGCCTTAAAAGAAGAGGCTAAGCTCCTTATAGCTGCGCGAGAGAGCGAGCAACAGATGCGGCTTGCACTCGAGACAGAGCTCAGCACCATTCAAGAGCTCGCCCAAGAAAAAGAGAGCAAGGTTGAAGAGGGCATCCACCGCATTGCAGGGCTTGAGGATAGCCTAAGGAAGCTCGCCTCCGTCGCAGACGAGCTCCAGACTGAACGCTCGGAGCTTGTCTCAGAGATTAACACGCTAAAACCCTACCCTATTGAGCTTGAGCAAGAGCGCCTTGCAAGGGTTAAGAAGGAGGCCCTTCTTGTTCAGTTGACGTCAACTGTCCAGGAGCAGCAGAATGCTCTCTCCAACTTAGAGCGCTCGCGAGAAGCACTGGCAGTTGAGCTTGATCGGCTGAAGCAGGTTCAAGGCTCCCTCGTGCAGCGGGAGATCGAGCAGCGAGCTGCGGCAAGAAATGTAGCCTCGGGCCCCGTTGACAGGTCAAATCGTGCCATGGCGAGGGTCCACATCGTCTCGCCAGGCGAGACGCTTGCGACAATTGCCAGACACTATCGGATAGGGGTAAGAGAGCTCTACGATGCTAATTGCGAATCGATCCCAAACCAGAACCAAGTTCGCATTGGCACGGCACTTATCATCCCTTAAGTGGCCCTTTGTGGGGGCCATCTTGGCCTCCACACTCCTCTCCCTCTCTCCTCCTCTTTACGCTGAATCGGCACCTCATGTATTCGCCATGGCTCCCCTCCCAGACGAGGTTACTCTCGACCTTAATGAGCCCATCTACTGCAACGGCGTCTTGAGCACGGAGAGCGGAGGGGTGCTATGGGCGCCCAACCTTCGCATCCAGGCTCGCAAGATCCTCTACTCAAAGAAAAATGTAGACGAACGCACAGAATGGGCTCTTTTTGCAGAAGGTGACCTCCTGGTAGAGACCCCACAGGGGATCTTTAAAGGGGAGAGGATCCATTACGATTTTGTGACAAGGTCCGGGCGCATTGAGGGGGTTCGTGGCGCACTTGGGCTCTGGTTTGCTGGCGGAAATGCACTCTCTTTGCTACCAGATGGAAGGGTGAGACTTGAGCAGGGCTTTCTCACAACTTGCGAAACAGCTGGGAATGACTGGTCACTTAACGCAAACGATGCCTACATCACTCCTAACGGCCATCTTAGCGCCTCATCAATCACCCTTCGTGTGTGCAATATTCCCCTATTCTGGCTACCCCTCTTTCAAACACACTTGAAGCGGAGCTTTGATGCCCCCATCCGTTTTCGGGCGCAGCTAGGTGGTAGCTCTGGCTCAAAGATTTCGGTTCGCTACCGGATCTTGTCCTCAGAGAACTTAGAAGCCAATGCTAGAGTAGAGTACCTCCTTAAACGAGGATTTGGTGGCGGCCTTGAAACCGACTATGTAGCTCCGAGCCAAAAGAGTGCAGGCTCGACTCAATCCTATATCGCCTACGACACCTCGGTTGATGACCCTCTCTACCGCATGCGCTATCGCTTTGCAGGGACCTACTTCAATATCTTTCGAGGGGAGCGCACGCGTCTTGCCTTAAGTTACGACAAATCAAGCGATAGCGAGATGGCAAGTGACTATCGGACAGAGGACTTTAATCTCCTCGTTGCAAGACGCTCCTACCTCTCCTTTCAAGAGAGCCACGATAACTGGCTTGCCACGCTCGAAATTTGCCCTAGGCTCAATCGCTTTCAAACCCTATGTGAGCGACTGCCAAAATTTGGCGCCTCGATCCGCCCTCTCTTTTTAGAGGAGTGGGGCTTGCTTCTCACAGCCTCAGGATCGACCGGCTACCTCGCCTATCGCTTTGCAGAGGAGACAGCCCTACAGCCCTTTTTCGCCCTCCGAGGTGAGGCCGAACTCTCACTCCGACGACCCATTGCAAGACGTGGCCTCTCTTTGGTTCCCTATACCACCCTCAATGTGATTGGCTACTCGGACAGCC
>JAKBAF010000216.1:0-412 GCA_021809305.1 bacterium | reverse complement strand
AACAAATGAGGGGGTCGTAGCGAGCCGTGTGGGTCTTGAGGGGGAGGCTCGCCTTTCGGGCGACCTCTCTCCTACACTCACCCACATTATCACCCCCTACTTTAATGCCTTCTACTCCCCTGCCCCGAGCCTTTCAATTGAGCGCCACTTTCTCTTTAGCAGCGAGGATGCCTACACACAGATTGGCGCTTGCCGCTTTGGCTTGCGACAATCTCTTGCTAAAAGGGCGCTTAAAAAGGGGCTGCATAGCACTTGCTTGCCTAGGAATTGGTCTGCAGAAAGGCTCTTTTTTGACGCCTATGCCTACGCCTTCTTTCGAACGCCAAACATTCCAACCATTATTCCCCGTCTCTATTTTGATTTCGAAGGGAGGCCAACCTCTTCCCTAAAGACAGTAATTAAGACTTCATGG
>JAKBAF010000215.1 GCA_021809305.1 bacterium | reverse complement strand
CGTGTGCATATTTTTAAGATGAGCTCCTTGCCATCAGCTTGCGTAACCTTATAGACGATGGCCACCATGGCATCGTCATGGTCGATCCGTGAAAAGGCGGCGCCCTCAAGGCTAAGGCGTTGTTGATACAAAGGGATGACACTATCCATGTGATCTTCTGTTTCCCTATAAAATCCACATGTTGCCACTCAAGCTCTTTTTAATGCTCTGTTAAGCGTACCAGACAGGGTACAGGAAACTAAAACGATTTCTTCGATATTTCTGTAACAGCGGTCCAGCACCCCACTTCGGGCATAGTGTTGCACACAATTATTGCTTGATAGATCTGAGCCGCTATTCCTCTGCGAGGATTTTCTATTATGACACAAATTCTACCTCATTTTTGCAAAAATCGCGGAAGCGATGAGAGTGCTGGCAGCCCCGTGTGCAGCGCAAGGCCGGAGGCCTGCAGTGGAACGCGGGGTCACGTAAGCCACAAAATCGGAGTCGCGGAAGCGACGGCAGTGATTATTACGGCCCGCTCTCATAAGATTCATTCCATATGGTCAGCAAATGGAGTCTATTTGCTAGATATAATGTTATTGGTCAGTGTTTGTTATCTATCGCTGCCTCCGCAGCTTGATTATTTACTGCCATTTAACCCCGCGTTTCATTGCAGGCCTAGCGGCCTTTCATTGCACACGGGGCTGCCAGCACTCTCATCGCTTCCGCGATTTAGGGCCCTTTCGCAAGACTTCGTGGAGCTTCGTTTTTGATGCATTTGGATAGCCAGGCTCAAACCCTGATCCTTGTAAATCGCGTTGCCTGTCCCAGCAGAGACGACGGGTTTGAGGGGCAGGTCTGCAGAATGAGAGCACTTGCCTCGCAACCATGCGCTGAGGGAAAAACGGGTAGCTCCCTCGAAGGAGAGCTACCCGATAAGGAGAGTTCGGAGTAGTTACAGAGGGTCAGAATGGGGTTTCGTGGAATTGGTTACAGGCGGCCGAGAGGGTACAGGAAGCTTGGCCACAACAGTGCCCCGATAGCATAAACCTGCGGCGCCAAGACCAAGTCCCACTCCGATGGCAGGGCCTCCTGAGATCAGAGAGATGGAGACGATCTTGAGAATCCTTCGGGTCTCCGCCCCAAAGACGGGTTCGAGAGGAAGCATAGCACGATCAGCGCGAGGGATGTTGCAAGGAAGGCTCTTGTTGGCAACCACGCACAACATGGTTACATAGGCAGCTAGAGCCGTTCCGACAACTACAAGAGCTGCTGCAGTTCCGGTAGCCCATGCTCCAGCGTAATAGCCGTTGGGATCTTGCATCTGTGCATTTTTTGTGGATTCCATACTTAATTTCCCTTTGTTGCGCTTTTTCTAAAGAGCATAGACGCCTGCAAGGCAATCCTCGCCTTTGGCAGCCCGCCCTCTTCTATTTAATCTTTATTATATCTTATATAAAAATTAATTAAAACAATAAAATTTTTAATTTTATAAAAGCTGTTGAAAAGCTTGGAAGGAATTCGATCAGCAATGGAGAGAGGAGATGGACTTACAAAGAAGAACGAGGGCGAGTAACCCTACTTTCTGAGAAGGCCTTTAATTTCTGCGCACAATTTGCCTGTATCCTTAATAGACTTAGGAGCGACAAAGATCGTGTCATCCCCTGCAAGGGTTCCCAAGATCTCCGTTGTGAGTTGATTATAGTCGAGAACCCGTGCAACCATCGATGCAGAACCTGGGCTTGTAAAGATCACAACGAGCGCCTCATTGGCAAGGATATCGAGTATTAAGTCCCTAATTGGGGTCGCCATTGAAGGGGGGGCGGGCTCTCGAAGAAGGGTGTAGACCGTCAGCCCCTGCTCATTTTCGACCTTGATGGCCCCAATCTTGCGCAAGAGCCTCGAGGCTTTAGACTGGTTGATCTCCCATCCTTGCAGGTCAAGCGCCGTACAGATCTCCTCTTGGGTGCTAGCCTTTCGCTCGAGCAGAAGAGTTCGCAAAGCGTCGACAAGCGTCTCTGCCCCCTTGCTCTCCTCGCTAGCTGCCTTTTTCCCCGCCATCTCGATCTCCCTGACACATTTTGTTGCGAGATTTTAGCACGTTAGAACTTAACTCGGCGCAGCCTTAGGGCATTCCATATAACAGAAACCGAGCTGAAGGCCATGGCAACGCTTGCCAGGATTGGGCTTAATAGGAGACCAAAAACGGGATAGAATAGGCCCGCTGCAATGGGAACCCCTAAGGCGTTGTAGATGAAGGCGAACCAAAGATTCTGTCGAATGTTGCGCATGGTAGCCATGCTGAGCGCCCGGGCGCGCGCAATGCCACCTAAATCCCCTTTTACAAGCGTAATCCCTGCGCTCTCAATTGCAGCATCGCTCCCCGATCCCATAGCAATGCCAACATTTGCCTGGGCAAGCGCTGGCGCATCGTTGATTCCATCCCCCGCCATGGCGACAAGATGCCCCTCTGATTGAATACGCTTGATAACTTGATTTTTCTCATCCGGTAGAACCTCAGCCTCAATTTCATCAATGCTAAGCTCTTTTGCAACAGCCTTTGCCGTCTCGCGATTATCCCCTGTCAGCATGACGATTCGCATGCGCTCTTGATGCAGCCTTGCAATAGCATCAAAGGTGGAGCTCTTGATCTTATCAGAGAGCGAGAGGAGGCCGGCCGCTATTCCATCGATGGCTACATAGACAACTGTCTGCCCTGTTTGGCGCAAGTTAGCTGCCCTCTCCTGAAGAGGAGAGGGGTCAATACGCCTGTCGAGAAAAAATGGCTCATTCCCAACCGCTACTGCCCTGCCCTCGATCTTGCCCATCACACCGCGCCCAGCAACCGATATGAACTCCTCAATCTGAGCCAGTGTCAACCCTCTCTCTCTTGCCGTCGCAACAATTGGCTGTGAGAGCGGATGCTCACTGCCAACCTCCAAGCTTGCAGCCAGCTGGAGCAGGGCCAACTCTTCTATCCCCGCCAAAGCCCAAATCTCATGTAGGCGGATCTTACCCTCGGTTAAGGTGCCTGTTTTATCGACAACTACCGTATCCACTTTGGCCATTAACTCAATGGCTTCCGCATTCTTAATTAATATACCCCGCTTGGCCCCCTCTCCAATCCCAACCATGATCGACATCGGTGTTGCAAGTCCTAAGGCGCAAGGGCAAGCGATAATAAGAATAGCCACCGCATTGATAATAGCATGGGCAAGCGGCGGCTCTGGGCCAAACAGAAACCAGCAAAAAAAAGTAATAACCGCTACGGCTAAGACCGCCGGAACGAAATAGGCCGAGACAGAATCAGCGAG
>JAKBAF010000214.1 GCA_021809305.1 bacterium | reverse complement strand
AGGTTAAGAGCTGTGCAGAGGATCAACTGCGCGCCCTCGTACTTCAGGGAGGAGAGGTGTCAGAGGGGGAAATCGTTGAAGAATTTGCCGCCGCGGTTCTGAAGCGCTTCAATGAATGGAGGTCGGCTATGCAAAAAGCGCTCGAAAAGGTGCCTCTGAATCAGACGGCTAAAAGGGTGATAGAGGAGATCTTCCTACCCTGGTTTGAAGAGAAGCTTCCCAATTTTATCACCCAGCTTCCCTCTCTGCAGGCTATCCGGTTGGAACTGGCTCCACATCGCCCTGAGATAGGAGAGGCCCTCCTCAATACAGTAGGCTTAGAGAGGAAGCAGCTTTGCTCCTTTATGGGAATGGCGCAAGACCTTCTCACGGAGTATGGCGACATTTATTTTACACTCATTGGGGCTAAGCGGCGATCCCCTAGTGTGGAATTCAGGTACGATGAGGGAGGGGCGTGGCTCGGCCGGTATGCGAAAGGGAGCAGTTGTGTTGAAATCAATTTGGCCAGAATCCCTTTCTCAGAGGTGATCACCGCCCTTTTGGATGTTGGATCTGGCTCTCCTTGCAGCGGCTCTGCTCACCCTCTCTTGCATATCACGCCAGGCGATGCAGGAGTTATTCACCACGAGTTTGAGCATGCTCTTCGTGGGATGGCTTGTGTTGAGGGTGACGGTCCCCACGATGACGGTGTTGATGCCGCCGGAAAGAGAGCAGGCTTTGAGGCGTGCGCGATAAGCCGAGCGCGGCTTGCAAGGCAGCGTGGGGCGCTCCGAGAGTTACGGGAGCGAATAGCCGATGTCTTTTTCGATAATGGCCTTACCCTTGAGAGAGCATCGGAGCTGATTGCAGAGCTTCATCGTCTAGAGACAGGCCGCCCTGAAGAGCTCGCTCTCCTCGTGAAACGCCTAATCCTAGCGTGAGCGAGCAGCGGAGCGCACTGGCAAGAGGGCGAGGTAGGCGATACCTGCGAGTAGGGCGATGGTGGCGCCAACTGGCCAGTCGAGACTGAAGGCGAGGTAGGTGCCGACGGTAGTGAAGAGGGCGCCGAGGAGGATGCTGAGGAGCATCATGTGTGAGAGGCGGCGTGTGAAGAGGCCGGCGATTGTCGGAGGAATTGTTAGCATCGTCATGATGAGGATGATACCGACGACTTGGATGAGGAGGACAACGGTGAGGGCGACGAGGACAAGAAGGAGGAGATAGAGCGCACGGACGTTAACACCTTGGAGCCTCGCCTCCTCTTCATCAAAGCAGATGGCTAGCAGGCGCTTGTAGAAGGTTGCAACGATGAGAATGACAGTTGCATCGAGGAGGATGAGGGTAATGATGTCTGCTGGGCTGACCCAGAGGATGTTGCCGAGGAGGAAGCTCTGGAGGTCGACGTTGTAGCCAGGTGTTAGAGAGATGAAGATGATCCCGATGGCCATTCCGATAGCCCAAACCCCAGCTATGACTGAGTCCTCACGCTGCTTATAGTCTAGGTGGACCCAACCGATCAGAAGAGCAGAGAGTATGGCCGCAATGATGGCCCCATAGAGGGGGGAGAGCCAAGGGATGTCGTGTGTGCGACTGAGGAAGAGGCAGATCCCCATGCCGCTTAGTACCGAATGGGAGATGGAGCCGGAGATAAAGGCGATACGCTTAACAACGACGTAGGAGCCGACAATCCCTCCGGCGATCGAGGCGCCGATCCCTGCAAGGAGGGTGAGCTGGAGGAAGAGGTTAGAGGTGAGGGCTTCGAGAAAAGAGATGGTCATGGCGCTCGCTTGAGGGTTTCTTTGATAGGGTGGTAGAGGCCAATGCCAAAGTGGGTACAGATCTCTTCTGGCGGTAGCGGGTAGACGGTGCGCTGGACACAGAAGATCTGCGAGGCAAGCTCAAGGGCCACTTTGAGATTGTGTGTGACCATAAGGATGGTCATAGAGCCTTTTAGGGCGCGCAGAACAGCATGTATCTCCGATTCGGCATTGACATCGACATTGGCCGTGGGCTCATCGAGGAGGAGGAGGCGAGGCTCTGCGGCAAGCGCTCTTGCGATGAGGGCGCGCTGCGCCTGGCCGCCAGAGAGCTGGCTAAATGGGGTGCGCTCTCGGCCCTCCAGGCCGACGCTTTGCAAGGCACTCCTTGCAACCTCAAGATCTCGTTTTGCGTAGCGACCCCACCAGGGCGTATTTCTTAAGCGGCCCATGAGAACAAGTTCGAGCAAAGAGATGGGAAAGTGCCTGTCGTACTGCATGATCTGTGGGACGTAGGCGATGTGGCTCCTTGCGCTCTGTGGGGGGTGGCCAAAGAGAGAGATGCAGCCAGTTGTGGGCTTTAAGAAGCCGAGGAGGAGACGGAGGAGGGTGGTCTTACCGCCGCCATTTGGTCCGACAATTGCAACAAGTGCACCCTCTGAAATGTGGAGATTGACATCTGCTAGAAGCGGATGGCCATCATAGGAGAAGGAGAGCTCTTCAATTAAGATAGCAGGGGGGGGCGCCACCTCAGCTCCTCCAAGTTCTTTTAAGGAGTTGCGACGCAGCTGCCGAGGGCGCGTAGGGTCTCTTCAATATGTGTGCTCATTGGATCGATTGTGCGGGTGGGGAGTTTGAGCTCGCGAGCCACAAGCTCTGCGCCTTTGCTGCTATATTGGGGCTGGAGGATGACGCAGCGAATACCAAAACCCCGTGCAGCTTTTAAGAGTTCAGCAAACTGGCGCGCCGTAGGCTCCTTCCCCTCGATCTCAATGGAGCGTTGGGTCAGGCCGTAGTCGTGGCAGAAGTAGCCAAACGAGGCGTGCGAGACAAGGAGGGCTGAGCCTTTATAGGGGGCAAGGAGGGCAGATAGCTCGCTATCAAGGGTCTGAAGTTCAACGGTTAATGTGGCAAGGCGCTCGTCAATCAGATTGGCGCTCTCGGGGAGAAGAGTACTAAGGGTGGAGGCCATAACAGCTGCAATCTTTTGACCCGACCTGGCGCTTAGCCAGATGTGGGGATCCCTTCCCTCCGCGTGGTGGCGACAGTGTGGGCAGTTGGATTCAAGAAGAATCGGTATCGCATTGAGGAGATTGACCTCTACAAGGGCCGGGTTTCGCGAGCGCATGGAGGCCGAGATCCGCTTCTCAAAGAGCTCCCCGACCTGGAACCAAGCGATCGCACTAGCAGCACGCATCACCTGTTTGGGTGTTGGCTCAAAAGCGTGGGGATTGGCCCCTGGGGGGACAAGGCTCTCTATTGTGATAAGGTCGCCGGCTAACCTGTCGGCGTAAAAGGCGAGCGGGGCGACCGTAACAAGCAGTGTCGGCTTTGCCTCATC
>JAKBAF010000213.1 GCA_021809305.1 bacterium | reverse complement strand
CGTAGGTCGAACTATTCCGCTTACCTTAGAGGAGCCACAAATGGAAGATAGAAGAGTCGCCGGATCTGGAAATGCGAGAAGCCAGAGTACAGGGACGAGAGAAGCTTATAACGAAGGAACTCGCTCAATACGCGGCGTAGAAGCCCGCACAGAGAGCGCTTTTCAATCCGTCCTGATCGACTACGATGGACTCACCTTCATAAGAGTGCTGGGTAGTGGGAGCTTTGGAGTGGTCCATGAAGGAAGGTATCAAGATAGGCCTGTGGCCATTAAACTATTAAAACTTCCTGGCGATAATCACGTGGAGGGATTTTATCGGGAGGCAGCTGTGATGCAGCAGCTGCAACACCCTCGGATCGTGCAGTTCTATGGAGTATGTATAAAAGATCCCAATTATGCCTTGGTGATGGAATACATGGCAGGGGGCTCCTTACGTGATCTGTTGAAGAGCACGGAAGATATCCCCTGGAAACGCCGCAATCAAATAGGCATAGATATCGCCTCTGGTTTAGCTTATTTACACCGAAAGGGCGTCGCCCATCTTGACCTAAAGAGTGACAATATAATGATCGATAATAACCAGCGAGCAAAGGTTGCTGATTTTGGGTTATCGCGCATAAAGAGTGAAAACTCCACTCATGGCAGTTTGACGGAAAAAGGGACCGCAAGTTGGATGGCTCCAGAACTGATGGACAGTGGCGCCTACGACGCCAGGGCTGCAGATGTCTATAGCTATGGGGTAGTCTTATGGGAGCTTGGCACGCGCCTAATTCCCTTCGATGGATGGTCAAGTGTAGCCATAATGAAACGGGTCTACTACGAGGGAGGTCGTGAACCGATTAGCACAGATACACCACCTGAGATGGCGGCCCTGATAATAGATTGCTGGAACCGCGACCCAACGGTGCGTCCTAAAATTGGTGATGCCCTAAAGCAGTTGCGAAATCGCCCAACCGCTCCGGCAGAGCCTCTCTCTTCGGTTGAGCCGGTGCACCCCCTTCCTAAGAAAAAGCGCTCGTCCCATTCCTCTCACCTAGAATCAGGCGTCTTCTTCTTTAACGGGGAGAAGATCGCAGGAGAGGCAGAGCAACTGCGTCTCCTCAAAGAAATGGCCGGCCGCTCGTTCACCTCTCTTTCATTTGAAGGCTGGAAGACGCTAACCGATCAGCTTCTCCTTCCCATACTGGAGAGTTCTTCCGAGCTTAGCCAGCTTAATCTAAGCAACTGCCCTAATGTCTCTCCATTCTTTCTTAATGAGATTTTTTTGCGGTGCCAGAAGCTCACCAACCTCGCTCTTAATGGTTGGTCTAAGCTAACGCCCTCCACTACATTCAAGTTTCCTTCTCATTTAACTTACTTGGGTCTTGATCGCACAGGTCTGACGGGCCTCACTCTTGAAGCTCCTGGGCTTCGCTTTCTTTCTTTAACCGGCTGTGCTCGCCTATCGCAACTTTCTCTATCCACGCCTCTTCTACAAAGACTTGATCTTAATGGCTGTGAGGCGATAATCGATAGGCTTCTCCTTCCTATACTAGAGAGTTCTCCCGAGCTTGCTCTACTCGAGCTAAGCAACTGCCCCAATGTCTCCCCATTCTCCTTGGATGAGATCCTTTCACGCTGCCAGAGGCTCACCCATCTCTCTCTTAATGGTTGGTCGAAGCTAATGCTCTTTCCTAAGCTGAAGCTGCCCCCTCAGTTAGCTTACTTGGGCCTTGATGAGACAGGTCTGACAACCCTCTCTCTTGAAGCTCCTCACCTTGATACTCTTTCATTAAAAGGCTGCTCTCACCTGTCGCACCTCTCTCTAAAGGCACCTCACCTACAAATACTTGATCTTACTGGCTGTGTGCGATTGAATATCGATGCTCTTCAAACTCTCTCGCAAAGGCTTCATCAATTTAAAGAGATCTCTTCAGAAAAATGTAATCGCAGTACTTTATTGATCATATCTCAGTTATATCGAAGCCACTTCGGACTCACGAGGCACAATCTTGAGCAGTTCTCTCTTAAGCTCCTAGAAGCCCTCTCTTCTTTTGAAGGTTATAGGCCCGGCGCCGGCCTCAGCCTCGACCTCGCAGACAACCAGATAGGCGATGCAGGGGCAAAAGCAATTGCCGACGTGCTTTGTATGAATGTCAATCATACCTCAATCGACCTTAGGAACAATAAAATCGGTACAGAAGGAGCCATTGCATTAAGCATGGCTCTCACCCACAATATCGCTCTTACCAAATTTGAGCTCATAAACAACAATATCGGCAAGGACGGAGCCATCGCATTAAGCCAGGCTTTCACCTCTAACCGCAATCTTGGTCTCACCTCGATCGGTCTAGCGAACAACTACATCGGCAATGAGGGGGTCATCGCATTAAGTAAGGCGCTGACCGTTAACTCCCGTCTCATCTATATCAGCCTCTCACGAAACAATATCGGCGACGAGGGAGTCACCGCCTTAAGCCAAGCTCTTCCCTTTAACTCTTCTCTTACCTGGATTAGCCTCTCGCAAAACAATATCGGCGATGAGGGAGCCTCTGCCCTAAGCCGGGTGCTGACCTCTCATCTCACCACGCTTGACCTCAGCAACAACGCAATCGGCAATATTGGGGCCTCTGCTTTAAGGCTAGCACTCACCTCCAACTCCTCTCTTACCGAAATGCCACTCGTGGGCAATAAAATTGATGCTAAGGAAGTAGACGCAATCACGGCAAAGTTGGAAAGAAATAAAAAGGGAGACTCCGACAGCAATCAAAGTGAAGCAAGGGGAAAATTGTCTGGAGAGAGCCATTGGCAGACTGACCCAACGGCGCGGCCCACCATGGAGGCAGCGATTAAGCGTTTAAGTGAGAAGCCAATTGCTCTCCCGAATCGGGCAGAGCCAGTTAAGAGAAACACTTTACCCCAAAGACCCCTTCCTAAGCCCACACCTGCATCACGCCCAGGTCCACAAGTACCTTCGGGCCCTATCGACGGCCCTCACCGCAAGCTGATTCAGGCATGCCCCGCGTTAAGAAGGTATAACCTCGATGCGCTTCCTTCCAATCTGCTGCAGACCCTCTCTTCTCTTATTTTTGATCGCCCTACCACGGTCGACCTCCGATACAACCAGATAGGCGCTGAAGGGGCCAAGGCGCTGGCTGAGGCGCTTAAGACAAACGCCTCCTTACGCGAGGTCCACCTCTGGGGCAACCAGATAGGCGATGAAGGGGCCAAGGCGATCGCCGAGGCGTTTAAAACAAACGCCTCCCTCACCGCGGTCGACCTCAGCGGCAACCAGATAGGCGATGAAGGGGCTAAGGCG
>JAKBAF010000212.1 GCA_021809305.1 bacterium | reverse complement strand
GGCTGAGCGGTGGCCTTGGTCTTAAGTCGCTTCTTTTTGCCCTTCTTACTACAGGGCTTGACACACTGGTGGCGAGTGCAAGGAGCGCAGGGGCTAATCTGGCAGCTTGCAACTGTTAGAGAGAGGAGCAAGAGAGAGATATATTTTAGCAGCACGTTATTCTTCCCACCACCCCTATTCCTATCGCCACCTTAAGCTCTGGACCACTTAGGTTTCAAATAGTTTTTTTAAGACTGGAAGGTGTGTGGGCTAATGGCTAGGCTTGAAGCAAGTAGCAGAGCTCCTTCGCAATCTGCTGGGATGAGGAGGTTTTAGCAAGTCCTCGAGGGCGTATGTTAAGATCATACCCCTTTGGAAGACGATGGAGCGTTGTGCGAAACGCCTCGCGCAGCCTGCGTTTAAACTGATTTCTTTCGTGAGCTTTGCCAAAGCGCTTTGAGACGGTAATACCAAGCCTCGTCTCTTCCGAGCGGCTCGGTACATACTCAATAACCATGCGACGACCAACCTGCGGAGCAGTGCATCGAGAGGCTACATAGAGAAAGTCTGCACGCTTTGTTAATCGCAACGCTTTGGGAAAGGAGAGGTCGCTCGCATCCCTCACAAGGCCAAGACTTTACGTCCATGTCGTCGTCTGCGGCTGAGGACTTTACGCCCCCCAACAGTCTTCATCCGTTTACGAAAACCGCACTCATTTTTGCGTCGCCGCTTGCTTGGTTGGTAGGTACGCTTCACAGGCTACATCCTATTTCAGGTGATTCATATATGAGATCGCTCATCAGGATAGCGCTTTCTCCTCTTATCCTCAACCAGATCATTTCTAGCCGGTAGCTCCATCTTGAACAGGGCACAGGAAGATAAAGCATTTGTTTTGGATTGTGTGAATGGTGGGCACGGGAGTGCCCAAAACCAAAGCTGCACAGGAGTGCAGCACTCCACATCGGAGTTTGCTGCTACATATCCGTGCCGTAAGCTCAGATTTGGAGTGCTGCACTCCTGTGCAGCTTTGGTTCCGGCCACGCCTGTGGCCATCAAATTAGTTTCCTGTGCCCTGCCATCTTGAAAGAATCTTATCGCGAACTTTTTACTCTCCTGATACGATAGGGCCACGTTAGACCAAAAGGTTTAATTCGGTCCCAACTTTGACTTTAGGAAAGGAGTCTCAGATGAAAATGCGTGCGTTGTTCTTTGCCGCCTCGCTACTCGCTTTTGCGCTGGCGCCTAACTTCCAGCTGACAGCTCAGGAGATAACTCTCTGCGATTGTTCCGGTAGTTGCCCAGATGGAAAGTGTGACGGCTGTCAGGGTCAGGACTGTGGCTGCTCTCGCGCTGCAGGCTTTGGCGAGCTAGCCGCTCAGATGCCTTTTTTTTCCTGCTCTGGTGATTGCCCAGATGGAAAGTGTGACGGCTGCCAGGGCCAGGACTGTGGCTGCTCTCGCGCTGCAAGCTTTGGCGAGCTAGCCGCTCAGATGCCTTTTTTTTCCTGTTCTGGTGATTGTCCAGATGGTGGATGTGACGGCTGTCAAGGTCAGGACTGTGGATGCTCTCGTTCTACAAGCTACGGAGAGCTAATGGCTCAGGCCGTCCTTTAGAGAAAAGCCATCCCTCACATTGATGAGGGATGGCTTACTTGATATCTAGTTCTCTTTTGAAGAGCCTTCAGCCTCCTCGCGTCGCATTAGCGGGAAGTAGATGACGTCGCGGATAGAGTGGGTGGCTGTTAAGATCATTACCAGCCGATCGATCCCAATACCCACACCCGCCGTTGGGGGCATACCCTGACAGATCGCCTCGATAAACTCCTCATCAAGCGGCGCGGCCTCCTCATCCCCTGCATCGCGTCTCTCAGCTTGCGCTTCAAGAAGGGCTCTTTGGATGACAGGATCGTTAAGCTCCGTGTAGGCATTTGCGAGTTCGTGGCCAAGGATGTAGGTCTCAAAGCGTTCGACAAGGCCAAGCGCTCTCTTTTGAGGATCACGGTGAGGCTTGCAGAGCGGGGTCGTCTCGATCGGGTGGTCGGTAATATGGTGGGGTTGAATAAGCTTATCCTCAACAAGCTCCTCAAAGAGAAAGGTAAGCAGGAGTCCTGGTGATGCGCTGCTAACTTTAAGCGGATCGAGCGCGCATCGCTCTCTTACCTTTGCGCGAATCTCCTCTGTCTTAAGGCATAAGGTGTCAATCCCAGCATACTCCGCTACCGCCTCATGCATGGTCATGCGCTTCCACGGTGTGGTGAAATCAAGTAAAAATTCACCGCCCTCTGGGGTTGCAAAGGTGACTCTGGTTGTGCCATGCAGGGCAAGTGCAATCTTCTCGATGAGCCTTTCGGTGAAGCTCATCATCTGATTATAGTCCCAATAAGCTGCATACGCTTCGAGGAGGGTAAACTCTGGGTTGTGGTTGCGATCGATCCCTTCGTTGCGAAAGACCCTCCCAATTTCATAGACCCTCTCAATTCCGCCAACCACAAGCTTCTTGAGCGGTAGCTCAAGTGAGATGCGCAAGTAGAGCTCTTCATCAAGTGCATTCAGGTGGGTGGTGAAGGGCTTAGCATTAGCGCCGCCATAGAGAGTTTGGAGAACGGGTGTCTCGACCTCGACAAAATGGTGCGCTTCAAATTCTCGGCGCAGGAGCCTTAAAATATCGCTGCGCGCCCGAAAGGTGGCAAAGACATCACTGTGGGAGATCAGATCGAGCCAGCGCTTGCGATAGCGAACCTCTTTATCGGTAATTCCTGCATGCTTATCGGGGAGAGGAAGAAGGGTCTTGCAGAGGAGTGTAACACGTTTTGCAAAGAGGGTGAGCTCGCCCTTCATCGTTCGAAAGAGGTGGCCCTCAATGCCAATGATGTCGCCAAGATCGATAAGTTTTTCAATGAATTTTAGATGAGAAAGAGGCTCTTCGTCACTTGAACCTTGGCCTGGCTCATACCCTTCAACGCGGGTAAGCTCGCGATTGAACATCACCTGGAGCCGTGCGGTCTCAGATTGAATCTGTCCAAAAGCGTTCTTGCCCATAGCGCGAAAGAGAACAAGACGCCCCGCTACCTTCGCTTCCGCAGTCGTTCCCGCCGCCGCATCTTCGCTATGTCCCACATTTGCGTCTTCCCAATCAATTAGCAGCCGACAGATCTGATGGGACGGGGTATAGCTTGGAGGGTAGGGGTTGATTCCAAGAGACTTAAGCCTTGTCAGCTTCTCAGAGCGGACAAGATACTCCTCCTGGGTGTGATAGAGAGGTCGTGGATACATAGGACGCCCTTAAGCTTTGGTCTATTCAGATTGCTACAAATAGTAAGGGAGCGGAGGAGATACCGTCGAG
>JAKBAF010000211.1 GCA_021809305.1 bacterium | reverse complement strand
GAGGAAGGCCTCTTCCTCTCTCTTCTTAGCATCTTCAATTTTCGCTTCGCACTCTCGCTTTTCAGTGATGAATTGGTGAAGAGCACGTGATTGCCCCGCTCTGGTGTAGCTTTTTTTTAAATTTCTTATTTCGTCACTATTCCAATAGAGCGGATTTGCTAGGCCTTCAAGCTGCTCGTAAACCTTCTTGATAACAAACTCCCTTATCTCCCCTTCCCTCCCTTTTTCTTCCGAGGCCGCTTGAAGCGCCTCCACAAAGCAGAGGCGTGGATCATCGTTCCCCTCCTCAAGAGAATGCCAAACAAAGCGCCGCTTCTCTGCACTCCAGGTTCCAAGAAGTGAGTGTAGAGCTGAAATACCACCATCCCGGGTAGCATAAACTCGATAGGACCGCTTCTCGGCTTCATCACTGAATTCAGAGCCCACCACAAACTCTACTGGAACAGGACCGGCCTTTGGCAGAGCCGGGGTATAGGGTAGAAGAGAGGAGAGACTCGGCGGTGCATTGATATGATGGATCTGGGTGATTTTAAAACTAAAGCCTAGATTGTTTAACTTTCTTGAGACCCACAATAGGCTAAATCGAGGAATAGCAGAGCGATACTGGCTCCCTACCACTCTCTGAAGATTCCGATAAAGGGTGCTCTTTGCACTCTCGTCCCACCCCTCTTCAGCAAACAAAGTAAAAAAATTTTTCTCGCCCACTGTGGGCTTATACTGCCCCTCCTTTTCCAATTCCTTGTTCTTCCCCTTTTTTATTGAACACTTAATTAATTCCGAAGTGATCTCTCCGTTGTTGCCAAGGAGGTTGTATTTTTGAAGCAGCTTAATAAGTTGGCTGGGGCGGCAGTGCGGCAATCCCTCACAAAGAGATTTCGCCTCTTTTTTATCTATCTGCTTTAGTAGGCTTAGCTCCCTTACCAAGTCGCGATCCTTCGAAGAGGTGTTGGCAAAAGCGTAAACAAAGACGATATCTCTAGGATTTCTTTTTTTAAACTCACCTTTCAGCCACTTAGCGCCTCCTTTTTTTTCAAAATACTCATAAGATATCGGAGATTTTTTCTTAAGTTCGGTGGCAAAATTTTCAAAAAGTGGATCTTCTTCATCCCGAATTGCTGCATGGAGGCGAAGCGCTGCATTTACAATCTGACTCGCAGCGTCTCGAGCATGACCGTCAAACCCGGCTTTGACTTGATAGACAAAAAGAGAGTTGGATTGCTGTCCCACATAGAGTAGGTCAAACAACTCAATATCATCAGGACAGGCCTTATCACCGACAGTATAAAGCGGATCTGCAACGTACAAGAGGTTGTATTTTCCTTCAACATCCTCTTTTTTCCCGCTCATCTCTTGCGACCGGGAGGGGGGCAACCTTTCTGACTCAGAACCAAGAGGCAAGCTATTTGTGCCAGATTCGTTGCCTTCCTCAACTCTTCTTCTTTTTTGAGATGGTCCCTTTCCTGTCCCCTTCTTCTTCGTCTTGCCCACCCAAGGGCGCTGAAGTGAGCCTTCCTCCCCTGAGCGGATGAGTGTCGAATCTAAACACTCTTGAAACTCCGAGTGAAGCTCTGCGATGAGATCGAGGGCGATATAGTACCAACAGCCTCCTAAATGAAAATAGTGACGCCCTGTTGAAGAGTCGACAATTTCGCCCTCAAAACAAGAAAGGAGAGGAAAGGCGGGGCCTGCTTTGCCAACTTTAAATCGAAATTCCATTTTCTTTAGATAATCGGCGAAGAGGTTGATACCATCTTCGCCAGCGTCTTGAGCTCCTTTCAGTGCCTCTATCTCCTCAAACCGAGCAATGACCTCTGACGCTGTTCCTGGAGTGTGCCACATCAATGACCGTGAGCTGCTCGCTCCTTTTTGTCCCATTTTTGGAAGAGAGAGGGAGAAGGAATGAGCCTCATAGTAGTCATTGATCCGTCGAGGAGGGCAAAAGCGCAAGGCCGTGGAGTGGGGAAAGGGAGAGCGGAAGGCGCTCCAAACCTGCTCTACCAACGCTTCCTTTAAAGAATCAATTAAGTCTTCCTCCACAGGCCTTACTGCTTTCCAAAAACTGAAATCGGTGTTTGGCTCGACCGAGTTACCGTCGGGCGGGGGGTCGTTAAGCAGCTCTGAGAGGTAGTCTAAAAAGAGTGTATAATCTTTAGGTGATAACTGCTCATGGAGTTTTATACCGCCTTGTTTAATTGACAAAGTCTTTTTTTCAAGAAGAGAGCGCAGCTCTACTTTCGGACGCCCCTCTTTTACACAACCCATAAAGGTTTGAACCACTTTTAGTGGACTGCTAGAGAGATAGGACTTTATGCCTTTTGCGCTCTTTCTATCCTTAGTTAGTGCGGGTCCCAAAAGAGGACGATTGCTAATCTGAAAGATGTCGGCCTCATCCAAGAGCTTTTGAGCAATGATGGGAGAGAAGCGATGGTCTCGGTAAGGGGCCATCGCCTCCCAAGCACGATGCGTTGCAAGACAAAAGATTTCGTGAGGGATTTCTCTTTCTTCTTCCTTAATAGGGCGAGCAAAGAAAAGCAAATACTCACGTCGCACTTGAGACTCTAGTGCAGGGGCCCCCAGCGAGTGAAAGAAGCGGCCGAAGACATCTGAGGTCCTTGTGATAGTGCGCTGGTAACCGATACACAAAAATCCGTGGTGCTCTTCCTTACTCCAACCTCCACTTGTGTTATCATATTTTATCTTTCTAAATTTGTAGCACTGAAGCCCCTCTTTTCTCATCCTCCAATTAGCGCTCTTGATGATCCAGCGCAAGATAGCGCTTATTGCTTTATCGGGAGACAAACATACCAACTGTTTGCGGTCTAAGTCGCCGATTCGAGCCAAAACGCGCTCTGTGCTTAACCTATGAACTGTCATTGCAGGCCACTTCTCCTCCTTAGAGGAAGCCGCCGGGCAAGTCGCTTGCGCCATGGTTCACCGCTCTTATTTTGCTGGGTTGTTCTTAAGGAAATGATTAAGTTGTCGCGCCCCCAAAATCTTGTCAATCACAATTTTTTGCTTCACAAGACACAAGAAGTTATTCTAATTCGATCGAACCTGGATAAGTGGCGTAATGCCCCAGCCCGGCAGGGGAAGGGGTGTAAGACATCTTGGCTTCATATCAAAGGCAAGAGGCAAAATCCTCTTTGCAAAGATCTTTCGTGACGGATCAACCATTTTTGAGCTATTGTCTCAAAGAGAGAGGGCGGCCCCCCTTGAGAGGCTCCCCTACTACTGAGGGAAGAGCGACAATCATGGTCTATTATGTCTAGACGTGTTACGCTATAGATCAGTAACTAATTCAACAACGAATATTATAGTCGCGGGGAAGCAATG
>JAKBAF010000210.1 GCA_021809305.1 bacterium | reverse complement strand
ATTCAGGACCCCAACTAGCTCATGTCCACTCATGAAGATGGAGGGCCGGATCCATGGTTTTAGCACAGCTCCGTTTGACGAATCGCTCTTCCTCTCTTTCTATCCTAACGAAAAAATTGTACGCGTTCAAATAAAGGAGGGAGAGCCTGCACGCCTTTGTGCGACAACAACTGTGAAGGAGTGGGGAGTACCCACGGTCCACTTCTACTCCGCCACTTGGAAGGGAGGCTGCGATGAGGTCTACCTGACAAGCCGCTACCTTACCTCCGTGCGCACCCTCGATACCTCAACCCTTCAAGCCGAGGAGCCGCTACCTCCACACCTTCAATCCGGCCAGAGTCAACAGAGCCACCTCGTAGCGGCCAACGCTAACGTCTGCTCTCGCACTGTGAAGCTTCGGGCAATAGCCTTCTACTCTCTTCTCCTCTCCCTCAGCCTCTACATCGCCTGCGCAAAGAAGACCCCCTACTGGAAGGCGTGGACCGCCTTATCGGTTGAGTGTGGAGTGATCTGGTCGGGAAGCGTCTTTTTGCAGGCGCCAGCACTTCGCGGGAGAAGAACTCCGATGGTTATCTTAATCGGCTCACTACTCGGCGCTCTAACCGCAGTTATTGGCGCATGCCTTCTCAAAGCCCGCATTGGCTGGAGGTGCAATCTTGGCTACACAGTGGCAGCTATGGGATTTCCAGCAGCCACTTGGGCAATCGTTCCCACTCTCGTGTGGCCTGAAGATAGAACCATTGCTTCCAACGACATTCTTGAATAGATCAGAACCAAACCTGAATCCGAGGCTACTCGACCCGCTTAACCGTGAGGCCACCATCTCTAAAGATTTTGAGAAGGCCATGCTCACCAAAATAGTGGCCTGCTCCCACAAAGAGGCAGATCGGCTCTTTGCTCGTCTTCAAGAGGTTTGGAAGGTCGTGCTCTTGGCACCACCGCTCTGTGCGGTGATCGAAGATTGCAGCCGCTCCTTCCATCTGGCCTTGCATCTGCGTGGAATTTTGGGAGAGCGAATTGGTTGCCAGTATCAGCTTCTCAAAGACACACTCATCCCCTAGCTGCCACGCTCTAGCCATTAGATAGGTCCCCAAGATGAAAGAAGGGTTCTCAAATTGTGCCGACATATACTTGCTAGGAGTGAGGGAAGGGGCCGCATCAGCCATCGAGGAGATATAGAGAGCGAGGGCTTTGCTCCCCTCATCAAGGGGTTCTAAGGAACGAACCTCTTTCTGTTTATCCTTGAGAAGTTCGATAATAGCGATGTCTGTTGTGTATTCATAGCCAATTTGTTGCCATATTTTGTATGATTGTGCCTTATCTTTTTCACTGTAATGAGCCGCTTCGGCATAAAATACTTCTGACCTGTCGAGAGCAGAAAGGAGGGGCCTGCTTTCAAGCATTCCTTTCATCCCACAATGGACCGTCCCAATAAGTGAGTGGGTAGTGTGATCGGTTGAGACATCCCAAATAATTCCCTTATACTCTTTCTGACCCGCAAGCGCTTTTTGTGCGCATTCAATGAAAATTGCATACCCTGAATAGTCAATGCTATCTTTCCCATTTTCGACAAGTGACCTCATCATTACCTTCGCCATCCCATCAAACTGATCCAGATGATCCACCCAGAGCTCTGCAACCATTGATGTGAGGATCGCCCTATTGCTGAGATAGGTAGCACATTGCTTGCTGAAAAGGTCGGGGTATCTCTCCTTGAAGGGCTTATATGGGCCAAATGGCGTGGAGCTTAAGACTAGGAATTCATCAAATAATTTTTGGGTCGCCACAATGGTATCGAAGGCGGTATAGCGGTCCTGCTCCCTCTCAAATGCCGCAAAATCACTTTTTTGAGAGGCCAGAAGAGCTTCAAATTTCTCATCCACCGGTTGGTAAGAGAGGGCCTGCTGGTAAGAGGAAGACTGACCTGACATCGATTGAGCTGATGCTTCCATTTTTTACACCTTAGTTTATAAATTTTGCAAACAAATATAAACTAAAGCGAAAATTAATACAACTTATTTTTCATCGTTTTGAACCGGGATTGGTTGACAATCTCCAATATAGACAGCACTATTTTCATTGTCGATATAGACGATGTGGTTCTCAAGAAAATCCATTCCAAGCAAGCCATCAATGTCATCTATAGTGGGTGTAATATTCAAAAAATGTAAATCGATATTGCCAAAGTCTCTCTCTCCAATCTCAAATTTTGAATTTTTAAAGACGGGTAGATTTTTATGGCGATCCAATTTATCTATATCTATATTTTGAACAAATGAAGTTCTAACAAGCGTAAGTGTCGATCCCGTATCTATTGAAAATCTTGTTACCCCTATATCTGTATCGACTGAAAAAATAGCGCCCATCTGGCCCTGCTCAACAGGCACTTTCTTTAATGAGCTTAAATCGTATCCAATAGCCTTTAACTTATCACAATCGTTACTTATAAATATCAGGTCGTTTTTCGCATCGAGAAGAACGTTCTTTCCGTAGAGTAAATCTCTGCCAATCCCCCCTCTTTCGTCTTTTATAAGCTCTTCTCTATTATTCGATTTTGAATAAAATGTCGTATTTACTGTCCAACTTTCACTTATCTCTCCCGCAACCACATTGTAAACATTTAATCCCCCGATATTGACATGGGCAAGAAGATAAGCTGGGTTGTCATATAGATTCCCCAAACCATCTTCAGCTCGTCTTGTACCAAAATCACTCTTCTCTAGATTTTTTAATATATTTTTACTTAAACGAAGTTGCTGATCTGAACCGAGGTCAAAGAGTAGGGAGTAGGTCTTTCCCTGGATGTCGACTAGGGCCAGCGGAGTATTACCCTTACTTCGCGTTACAGGAATAGAGACGTGATAACTTTCAGGAGGTTGCGAGCTATCTCCAATATAAACAGCTTTCTTTTGATAATCGATGTAGACAAGATGGTTCTCCAGAAAATCCATCCCCAGGAAGCCATCACATGGGGGCATATCGGGCGTGTCGTCCAAAAGATACAGATCTTTCTCACCAAATTCTTTTCCACCGATTGAAAACATTGAAGTCTTCAAAACAGGAAAGCCTTGACATTGGTCAGTAATAGTCGTTTTTTGAAAAAAGGAAGATCTAACAAAAGTCGCGCTACAGCCCGGGGATATTGAGAACCTCATCGCACCTCGATCAGTCTGGAAGGATAGAATCGGTCCTGCTGACCCCAGCTCGAATGGACATTTTGTTATAAGATTGAAATCATAACTGTGAATTTTAAGTTTTTTCTATTCTTCGCTACCGCACACCTTATGCCGGCGGTCGGCATGCTCAAGTGGGCATATATCATACAAAGCACGTCCGATGCTG
>JAKBAF010000209.1 GCA_021809305.1 bacterium | reverse complement strand
ATTGTCAACTTTGGCTACGCCCTGTACCCGTCCCCCCTTAGCCCCAAAGAAGAGGCTTTGGATGTGAAGAGTCAATACATCTCCCGGATAGATCGGCTTGCGAAACTTAACGTCTGTGATGTTAAGGAAGACCGCAATCTTGTCTTGGTATCCTTTTTTGTAAGCTAGGATACCACCGGTCTGGGCTAAGGCCTCAAGAACAAGAACTCCGGGCATAATTGGAATTCCCGGAAAGTGGCCCTGAAAAAAGGTCTCGTTGACTGTAAGATTTTTCTGTCCCACAATCTCATTCTTCTCCAGATCAAGGTGGATAATCCGATCTACGAGCAAAAATGGATAGCGCTGAGGCAAGATCTCAAGAATCTCCCTCACTCCAATCACGGTTTCGCGATCACTCCCACAGGGAGAAATACTCATACAGTGCTCTCCATCATAAAGTGGTCTAGGAGGAGTCGAGCGAAGGCTACATTGGTCGCATGTCCAGATCTAATCGCGATCACATGAGCCGTAAGATCGAATCCGATAAGGGCCAGATCGCCAACGAGATCAAGAACCTTATGCCGAACCATCTCATTTGGGAAACGCAAGCCCCCCTCATTGAGTATCTCGCCCTCCCGAATCACAACGGCATTTTACAGACTGCCTCCCCGAATAGATCCCTCCGCAACAATACGAGAGAGCTCTTCATAGAGCGCAAAAGTGCGGCACGGGGCAAGTTCGCTCTCAAAGCTCTCAGGGCTGATGCCAATGGAAAAAAACTGAGATCCAATTGCTGCACAGGTCGGATAATCTAGTGTGTAGCTCACCCGATATTCAGATGATGGTAGCGCAATGAGCTGGACCTGACCCGAGGACAAGAATACCGGCCTCTCCAGGGTGAGCACAGGGATCGGATCCCCACTCTCCTCAATACCCGCAAGAGAGAGCAGCTCAACAAAAAGACGCGCACATCCTCCCGCTGCTGGGGGCTCGGGCCCTGTGAGCTCAATAACCAAGTTATCTATTTTCAATGCCTTCACAGCCGCCATTACGTGCTCAACAGTGTGAACCTGAACTCGCTCTTCCCCTGAATTAAGGGGGTCACAGCCAATTGTTGTGCAGCGATTCGTGCTTTCCACTGAGCTGAGAGAGGCTGGGATCTCTGGCTGACCAGGAAGGTCGATGCGTCTAAAGCGGATCCCCTGCCCGGCTGCTGCAGGGCAGAACCGAAGAGCGACATCACATCCCGTGTGCAGCCCAAGTCCTGAAGATGAGACACTGCGACATATGGTTCGCTGAGCCCGTCTCTTCGTAATGCGTTTGGGGTCAATTGGCACCAGATCGAGCCCTCTTGGCGTAAGCTAACGGTGTTTCCCGGAAAGGAGGTAATGTAACCCTCGGCTCTCTTTTCCGTCAACGCCAGGATGAGAAAAAAAATATTTGACTCTCCTCTTACGATCACTCTACATTGCGCTTAAGGGATGAGTCCAGCGCACCGTCGCTTATCCCCTGAGATAAGGGCTTCTCTTTTGCTGGACGATACGAAAAAGCCCTGAGAATCGAGGGAAGATAAGGCGCATTTTGCGCCAAATATTCTCCAGTTTCGAAACATCATGGAGATGTGAGGCGATGATCAATCCCACTGACTTAGAAGCTAAGTTTCAAGAGTTTATGGAAGATCTAAGCCATTGGGCTCCTGATTCCATCCTCTCTGTTGATCTCGAATTTCTCCATTCACTCGGCCTGCTCAACGAAGCGGGCGAGGCTGCAGCTCACCCCAAACATCCTCTAACCCACTACTTCCATGTGATTGAGACCGTTGAGAAGATCACCCTCTTTAACGACCAATTCGTTGTGTGGATTGTACCCCAGGCAATGAACAACGAGCCTGCAACATTTACCCTGGTAGCGCTTCTTGGTGCTAATCGTCCCCGCCTAGAGATCGTCTTTGTGACAACTGGGGTCTACAACTCCTCGCGGATAGTCCTTCGCGTACTAGAGCAGCTACTAGAGGATATTCAAGAGAACGAGGAGATCCTCTCTCGCCTAGAGTGAGCCCTCTTTCGCATAAATCCTGATCTGGAGACGATTTAACCCACACCGTCGTGTGTAGATCACCTCATCGGCAAATTGCTGGATCAGAAAGATGCCAAGCCCACCAATCGGACGCTCTTCAATGGGGGCTGTTAAGGGCGGCTGTAGCTCATGCTCGATAGGGTTAAAGGGGCGACCCCCATCTACAAGCTCTACCTCAACGCCCTCCCTCTTTATTCGGCAGTTGATCAGCACTCTCCCCGGCTCACCCGGTGGGTAGGCGTGCCGAATGATATTAACAATGGCCTCCTCACAAGCAAGCTCGAACTTAAACTCTCTACTAGATGAGAGATGCGCAGCCTTAAGTCCTCCGCGAAGAAACCGCATGATCTCTCCAAGGAATTCAAGCTCTGCTGGGAATTCCGTTGAGGTAAGAACCTGAGAAAGCATGAGACCTCGGGCGAGGGGCTATAGGGTAGGTACATAGAGTTATTTATCAGGAAATACGAAGAAGCTCAACAATTTGCCGAGCGAGATCGCCATAGAGCGGCCCTCTTGCCACCTCTTTTGCCTCATCGATTGCCACGAACTGGCCAAGCGAGAATTGAGAGAGCTGATTCTCAGTTGATAGAGGGTCGAAATCAAAATCGACAGAGCGTCTAAGGCAGATGGGAGCTAGCACCTCCCTGCCCGTAGATCCGTCAAGAAGAGAGACTCTAATTGCGGCGGTTAGTCGCCCTTCATCGGGTACAAGCCGGGGCCTTTCATCTCCATTGAAGGCTGTGCCATACTCAAAACCAATATTTTCCTCAGTTAGACCTAGGAGCTCCACCTTTAACACAAACGCTCCACTCTCTCTTCGGTACTGCCAAACACCAGAGGTTGCAATCTCTTGAATGAGCGCCTGTGTGAGCGCACCGCTCTGATCTCCGATCACATAAGGAACTGTTATAGTCTGATAACTTGATGCAACCTCACCTCTCTCCCCTAGATGGTAGCAGCATCCTCCGAGAAGCGTTGCGGCTATAAGGCAAGAAAAGGCGGTATATCGAGCTCTCATCCTGCGCCGACCTGGGGTGAAATGAGGCCCCCTTGTTGCAGCCGAGCGAGCTCTCTTTGGCAAGCCGCTGCCGTCTTGGTCGAGGGAAACTCTGCAAGAATGGCCTTATAGTAGACGGCAGCTGAGCCATACGCCTTCTTCTTCTCGTAGAACTGGCCTGTGGTATAGAGACCTCTTGCAAAGACCTCTTTCATCTCGTGCAATAACACCTCAGCCTCGATGAGACGCTCATCGGTTGGGAACTCCTGCAAAAACTTGCGCAGGTGGACTTGCGCGAGCGATAGCAGATCTG
>JAKBAF010000208.1 GCA_021809305.1 bacterium | reverse complement strand
TCCGATCTTTTAGCTGTCTCTATGAAATTGAAGGCCTCCCAGCTTGTGGGTAAGCTCTTCATGCAGGGCGCTGTGATGACCCTCAATGACCTTCTGGACGACGAAACGGTCGTTCAACTCCTTGGCCACGAATTCGGCTGTCAAATCGAAATTGACACCACAGAAGAGACAAGGCTCAAGGTGACAGGTGAGACAGTCGATGAGGAGATCGCCAAGACATACGCCGGTGAACTGATCATTCGAGCACCGGTTGTCACCTTCATGGGCCACGTCGACCACGGGAAGACAAGTCTTATTGACCGCATTCGGCGCTCGAATGTCGCAGCCACAGAGGCAGGAGCTATCACCCAACATATTGGCGCCTTCCAGTGCGGCACAGCCGTTGGCCCCATCACCATTCTTGATACGCCAGGCCACGAAGCCTTTACAGCGATGAGAGCTCGAGGGGCTCATGTAACAGATGTCGTTGTCCTTGTTATTGCCGGTGATGAAGGAATCCGCACCCAGACCGTGGAGGCTATCTCTCACGCAAAAGCGGCTGAGGTGTCGATCCTTGTCGCCATTAATAAGTGCGACAAACCCAACTTCAATGCAGAGAACGTCTACAGGCAGCTAGCTGAGCTCGACCTCCTACCCGAAGCATGGGGGGGCAGCGTGATCACCGTAAACTGCTCAGCAGCGACCGGCGAGGGGGTCCCAGAGCTCCTTGAGATGATTGCTCTTCAGGCGGAGGTTCTTGAGCTTAAGGCTAATCCTCAGGCTAGGGCTCGGGGCACGGTTCTTGAGTCAGAGATGCATAAGGGCCTAGGAGCTGTGGCTACTGTGCTCGTTCAGAATGGAACACTGCGTCATGGGGACTCCTTTGTTTTTGACCACCTCTATGGGCGCGTCAAGACAATGCAGGACGAATTTGGAAAGAATTTGAAGGAAGCAGGACCTGCAACTCCTGTCGCAATTACTGGCCTTTCGGGGCTACCGGCTGCTGGCTCTGAGTTCATTGTCGTCGAAAATGAGAAAGAGGCGCGTGAGATCGCTGAAGGAAGGAAGATTGGGGTGAACCAAGCCCACCTCCAGAAGAAGCGCCCCTTCACGATGGAAAAATTTATGGAGGAGTCTGTCCAAACTGGGCAGAAGCAGCTTAATCTTATCCTGCGAGCCGATGTTCAAGGATCGCTTGAAGCACTCAAAAACTCCCTCTCGAAGATCAGCTCGGATAAGGCAAGACTTGAGATCCTCTTTGCAGGCGTTGGCGCTGTCTCAGAATCGGATGTAGAGCTAGCTATGGCCTCTCGAGCCATCATCATTGGCTTTCATACACAGATCGAAAGCCATGCAGAGGCTCTGATTAAACAGAGCAAGGTTCAAGTTCGGCTGCACGACATCATCTACCATGCAATTGATGACGTACGCGCTCTTCTCACCGGAAAACTCGAAAAGGTGGCTCAAGAGAGAACGGTTGGTGCAGCAGAGATTCGCCAAGTCTTCCGCGCCTCGCAGCTTGGTAAGATCGCCGGATGTCACGTCTCTGAGGGCGTCATCCACCGAAATAATAAGGTAAGGCTCATGCGCCAGGGGAAGGTCATCTGGCAGGGAACGATCTCCTCACTGCGTCGAGAATCCGAAGATGTAAGGGAGGTCAAGTCGGGCTTTGAATGTGGTATCGTTCTCGATGGACGTCCAGATATTGAAGAGGGTGACCGCCTAGAGGCCTTCGAGATCATCTACCTCTCGCAAGAGCTTTAAAAGGCTTTTTTTATGGCGCCAAAGCGCACAGACAGACTCAATTCTCTCCTCCGGGAGGTCATCTCGGAGGTCGTCTCTCGGGAGGTCAAGGACCCTCACGTCCACAGGCTTGCAACAATTACGCGTGTCGAGATCACAAAGGATCTCCACTATGCAAAGGTCTATGTGAGTGTTCTTGGAACGCAGGATGAGCGGCTCCGAACAGTTGAGGCACTTCAGATCGCCAGCGGCTTTATTGCCGTCACTGCCTCTAAGAAAATCACCATACGCTACTTTCCCGCTCTCACCTTCAAACTCGATAATACAGTTGATAGCCAGATGCGCATTGGAGAGCTGCTATCTAAGATTGAGGATGAGCGGCGCTCTCGCCCCACTCCGCCATCATCCGAAGAGTGAGTGCGCTTTGTGAAGCAAAAGAAGAGCGTTCAGGCCTTCTTCTTATTGATAAGCCGCGCGGGGTCTCTTCCTTTCATCTGGTTCACCGTGTCCGCCGGCTCATGGGGGTCCAAAAAGTTGGCCACTCGGGAACGCTCGACCCATTTGCCACAGGTGTGATGGTTCTTCTTGTCGGCAGAGAGTACACTCGCCTCTCTAACACCTTTCTAAATGCCGATAAGGAGTACCTCGCTCACCTTCATCTTGGCATCAGCACCGACACCTACGACTCAGATGGCAAGGTCCTCTCAACCTCTGCGCTTATTCCGCCAACATCTAGTGTCATTGAAGCGCTTGCGCTCTTTCAAGGCGAGATCCAGCAGCTTCCTCCCATGTATAGTGCCAAGAAAGTTGCCGGAAAGCGCCTCTATGAGCTGGCCCGCCAGGGAATTGAGATCGAGCGTAAACCTCAAACCATTCGAGTCACCACCTCCCTTGTCAGCTACACCTATCCCGACCTCATCCTTCACTTCCATTGCAGCAAGGGGACCTACGTTCGCACACTCGCGCACGACCTAGGCCTACAACTCGGCTCTCTTGCCCACCTCAAGGAGCTCAAACGGCTGCGCAGTGGCTCTTTTTCCCTCGAAGAGTGCCTCCCTGGCCACCTTCTTGAGGAGGACTCCTTCAATCTTCTCCCTTATCTTAGGCGTAACTTAGATGAATGAAGGAGAGCTTGAGATGCCTTTCTCGCCTTCCCTGTCGCACCCGATAGCCCTTACTATCGGCACCTTTGACGGCGTCCATCGCGGCCATCAGGCCCTTCTCAGGCGGCTTAAGGAGGTCGCGGGGTCCGAGGGGATGGCCATCTGTCTTGCCTTCCGCAACCACCCAGCCGAGCTCCTTCAGATGGCGCCGCCACCACTGCTCACATCGCCTGAGCAAAAGAGCCAGCTCATACGTGAGCATGGCGCTCATCTCCTCCTTCTCTCCTTTACAGCAGAGATAGCTAACCAAGAAGCCGGCTCTTTCCTTGCTTTTGTGCGCCAAAAGATCCCTTTTAGCCACCTCATTCTTGGCCATGATGCAAGACTTGGTCGCAAGCGCCATGGCACTCCTGCTCTTATCCATGAGATAGCCTCTCAATTAGGCTTTGAGCTCGAATACCTCCCACCGGTCCAAGAAGGTGGCCACCCGATCTCCAGCAGCCGCATTCGCGACGCTCTCATGTCCGGTCAGCTAGACAAAGCAGAGCGCTTGC
>JAKBAF010000207.1 GCA_021809305.1 bacterium | reverse complement strand
AAACTCTAGCAGGAAGAATCCGTTATTTGGAGTTGACCCCTTTCAACTACTCTGAAACCCACGATCTTGACCGGCTTTGGCTTAGGGGCGGGTTCCCACGCTCCTATCTGGCTCGCAGCTTAGGTGACAGCCTTGACTGGAGGAGTGCTTACATTTCGACATTTCTTGAGCGCGATATACCAAACTTGGGAATTAGGATTCCTCCAGCTGCTCTCCGCCGATTCTGGATGATGCTGGCGCACTATCATGGAAATATCCTTAATTTATCAGAACTGGGACGCTCCCTTGGAATCTCACACACGACCGTCCGTTACTACGTCGATATTTTGGTCGGGACATTCATGCTTCGCGAACTTACCCCCTGGTTTGAGAACATCGGGAAGCGACAGGTTAAGGCTCCGAAGGTCTATCTTCGCGATAGCGGAATATTTCACTCTCTTCTGGGAATCAACGACAAAGCAGCTCTGAGGAGCCATCCGAAATTGGGCGCCTCCTGGGAAGGCCTTGCTCTTGAGGAGGTTCTGCGCCATCATGAGATCGCGTCCAAAGAGGCTTTTTTTTGGGCAACTCATGGTGGGGAAGAGTTAGACTTGCTTTTTTTCGAGCAAGGCAAGCGCTTGGGATTTGAATTCAAATACTCAGATGCGCCTCGGTTGACGCGGTCAATGGTTCAGGCTGCAGAACTACTTGAGCTCGATCAGTTAACGGTCATTTCCCCTGGTAGCCATGATTTCCCGCTTGCTACTGGGGTGCGGGCAGTGGGCCTTGAACTCTACCTTCAGCGCTAATGCTTGATGTGGCACTGCTGCTCAGTTCTTTGGCTAGAAACCTTCTTTCGTCTAGGTTAATTCGTGCTGACTCGGTCCTTTACTCCTCGTTTCCAGCCGGGTTATGGGCGATGTTTTGTCCACACTCCAGCCATTAATTATCGTCCAAAGTTCGCAGGTTACTATTTTTTTGTTTTTCACAGCTCTACTCCTATCGCTTATCTGCCCATTGAAGCAAATGCGACAAGTTGGCATACCTCTTGCTCTTGTTCTACGATAACAACTTAACCTGTGTGAGTGATGGAAGAATTTGTTGGTTATATTGTAAAGAATCTAGTCGATGTGCCAGAAGAGGTCACTGCAGAGTGCCGGCTTGGAGAAGATGAGGTGATCATAGACATTCGCGTAAGCCCAACTGATGCGGGTAAGGTCATCGGCCGAAGAGGAAAGACGATCCAGGCTCTTCGCACCATTGCAGGAATGGTTGCCGCAAGACTCGGCTGTCGGGTCCGGGTAGAGCTTGCCAGCGAAGAGTAAGAACTCGTTTTTTTTCTTACGGTGTGTATAATCCTAAAGAGATGATGCCGAGTTTTTATCTATGAATTGGGAGGAGGCGCTGTGACAGTCGATGTAACCGAACGAGAAGAGAATGGCGTCCTTGTCTTGCGCGTAGATGGGCGCCTTGATGCGACCTCATCACCGCTTGTGGAGAAGAGAGTTAGCTCCTTCATCGAGTCTGGTCATAAGCAGCTTGTTCTGAATTTTGAGCATGTCGAGTTTTTAAGCAGTGCTGGGCTCAGGACTCTTCTCAGTCTGACCAAGAAGCTCAAAAGCCTTCATGGCAAGATGGTGATAGCAGCTGTGAATGATGAGGTCATGGAGGTCATCCGAATGGCAGGATTTGACCACATCCTTGAGATCAGCGCGAAGGAGAGCGAGGCTCTCCGTCAATTCCAAGAGCCCGCTCGCTAATCCTACTTTTAGGAGCATAGCCGCCCTGTGTCCTTCGGAGCGAGTGTTGAACAGAAAGTGGCACGTATCTCCTCACAAGGGATCTTCTCACCGCTCGAGGCTAAATCGCCTCTTGATGAGGATCGCAAGCGACGTAAGATCCTCTTTCTCTCAGGGCCAACAGGATGTGGCAAGACCGAACTCTCGCTTCTTCTAGCGGCAGCGCTCGATGCCGAGATCATCTCAGCCGATGCGATGCAGGTCTATCGTGGCATGGATATTGGCACGGCTAAGGCTACCTATGAGCAGCGAAACTCTGTCCCTCACCACCTGATTGACATTCGGAACGTTGATGAGCCCTTCAATGTCGTTGACTTCTACTACGAGGCACAAAATGCCATTGAGCGGATCATTGCAAGAGGAAAGATCCCTCTTATCGTCGGCGGTGCAGGCTTCTACCTCCACACGCTCATCTACGGCCCTCCTGGTGGTCCGCCATCTGTAACAGAGCTGCGAGCGCGTCTTGAATCGGAGCTTGAAGAGCAGGGTGCACACGTTCTCTATGAGCGCTTGAGTTCAATGGATCCCGATTATGCAGCAACGATCACCCCGAGTGATCGCCACAAGATTGTTCGTGCTCTTGAGATACTCGTGCTCACAGGTTTTCCCGTCAGCTCCCTCTCATGGCGAAGCCGAACCCCTTCCATTCAAGGAGCCTTTCGCTGCTGGTTTCTTTTTCGGCCAAGACCTTCTCTTTATTGTCGGGTTGAGAAGCGGTGTGAAGAGATGATAGAGGCAGGATTCATTGAAGAGGTGATAGAGCTTGAGCGGCAAGGTCTAAGAAAAAACCCTACAGCCTCTCACGCCATTGGATACCGCCAATGCCTGGAGTATCTCTCCTCTCCTCGCACAGAAGGGGACCTGCGCCATTTCATCGAGGCCTTTAAGCAAGCCTCCCGCCACTACATCAAGCGCCAGTTCACCTGGTTTCGTCGTGAGCCTCTCTTCCAGTGGCTCGATGCAGAGACCCATGATACGGAGCTCCTTGTCGACCTGCTCACCCAAGACATACGCGGCTGCTAGTCAAGGCTAGCCTAGAATAGCTAAGCGATTTGGCTCATCGATAGCTTGCAAGTCGGGAAGGGTGACCTCATCGCCGGGTTGATAGACTTTGAGTATCTCATAGAGCGGATTGCGCTCAGCTGGAGTGAAGCCCGCTTCCCGGATCCATTCAACGACGAGGGCGACATTGGCCCTGTTGACAAAGCCTGTCGCTCGATGGACATTCTCCTCGAAGATGATGCCGCCAAAATCATCTGCACCGAAATGGAGGGCGCGAATGCCGGTCTCTTTGCCTTCGCTAAACCAGGAGGCTTGGATGTGGTCGAAGTTATCGAGATAGAGGCGTGAAACCGCGAGGATGCGCATGTAGGCTTCACTGCCTGCCCAGTGGTGGACCTTTCGCCGAAGAGCCGTTTTGTCGCGCTTGTAGCTCCAAGGAATAAAGGCTGTAAAGCCCCCGGTCTCATCCTGGAGGGTCCGCAGCGCCTCTAAATGGATGAGGATATCCTCTGGCTCCTCGATATGGCCATACATCATGGTGGCCGTTGATCGAAAGCCGATCTTATGGGCGGTGCGATGAACATCGATCCAGGCGCCAGGCTCCATTTTTTTTGGCGAGATGATTTGCCTCAC
>JAKBAF010000206.1 GCA_021809305.1 bacterium | reverse complement strand
TGGTTAGAGCAACGGAATCATAATCCGTGTGTCGTTGGTTCGAATCCGACTGCCGCTAACCCCCATGTTTTCCTCTCTCTACGCCCGCCCGCACCCCACGTTCCACTGCAGGCCTACCGGCCTTCGTTGCACACGGGGCTACCAGCACTTTCATCGCTTCCACGATTTTTGCAAAACCGATACAGTTTCCTTTAAGTTGACGGTATTGGGCTTATCTACTTCCTTCTACGGTGGCCTCGAGGATAGGGCCAGACAAGTGAGAGAGCTATTAAGCTTCCAGAACCCACCACAGCAGATGAGACATTTGTTGCAACAAGGCCCGACGTGATGGCCGCAACAATCGGATGGCCCCATCGGCGCGCAGCAACTAACATTGCGCCTGCTGTAAAATAAAGTACTGCGGGGATCAAGACCCCACCAAGGGCGATGTCAGCGGCTGTGGTGCACCAGGTGAGTTCACACCGCGCCGCAATGGGCTCGTGAGAGGCGTTAAAATGTATATTTTTCCTAGCATCTCGCGCTCCAAGAAAGATCCCCACTGGTATTCCAAGAGAGGCGCCAATACAAACAGCCTTAAAATTGAACGGTGAGCCTTTAGCTAACCCTTTAATCCACGAAGGTGTTGTCAAAAGACCGAACCCAAAAGCCAAGGCGGCTGTCCCGTAGGAGATGTTAACCAGAGATCGGCTTAGATTCTCACAGACCGTTCCCTCCTCACTTTCAAATCGAGCTTGAAAGAACTTAGAAACACTCGCTGCACACATGAATCGACCTCCATTTTTTGGAATATTATAATTAAAAATGAGTTTTTTCTTCAAGAGGGAAATTGATTAAGAATTAAATCGCCTCATCATCCTTCAATTCAGGAAAGCCGTGGTGAATGAGAATATGTAGGCTCTCTACCAGTCGAAAGAGGTAGTTCTCACGAAGTTCAGTGAGCAGAGCGGCACTTTTCACTTCAAGTTCCTCATGGCTAAAAGCGCCCTCCCTTATCTGATGCTCCCACTTCTTCTCCTTCTCGAATAGAGCGGCGCCGATTGCTTCATTCTCATCGAGTCTTTGGAGTAGCTCAAAGAGAGAATGGGGGGTGCGTTGTGTGGCAAAGAAGTTACCTGGATTATTCAAGGCGCGATAGACCCCCTCCATCCAGGCAAATGAGGGCAAGGAGAGGTCGGGGAGTTTTGAAAGATGGCGTTGAACCTCCCTCGATCGGATATCCTTCACGATACGATGGAGCGCTAGAATATTGTCTGTGTAGTAGAGAGGCCTAGAGCCACTCCTTTGTTCTGGCAGCGCCAAAAGGTGGCGGTCGTCATCACCATAGAGCGGCAAATTCGCAAGGAGCCCAAGGTAGGCAAAGCGAAGGGCGCGCCATCCCAGCTTTAATGCTCCACACCCTTCATGAATAGGCGCTGCTTGCTCTCCGCTTGTCTCCAAAAGAGAGGTCAGCGCAAAGAGCGCATGCCTTAGGTCTTGCAGACAGCTGTTGCGTAAGGTCTCGCGCCAATCCTCATCTCTTATTCCGTGTACAGGTGTTGTGATCAAGAGCGGAAGAAGGCGCGCGCTCTGACGGAGCGCAGTGAGAGCCTCCCCCATGGAATGGACGCGACAAATTGGCGTGCTCTGCTCTCGTGCAGAGAGCTCCTTTTCTCCCTCCACTGCCAGATCCACCTGCTCGCTCTCAATTAAGCGGGCTCGCTGCTTGGCTCTTGAATGTTCGCTAAAGATTTTTTCGACAATTGAGGGCGGGAGTTCAATGGCTTCTCCGCTAGACTCCCTCTCCATCAACTCTCCAAGTGAGACGAGGTCATCTAGGGCGGGAAGGAGGTCCCTCACTAGCCTCGCCGTCAGCTCATCAATTTTCTGGGAGTCACCTTTGCGAAAGGCAAGCTCCAGCTCATCATTGAATTGCAAGAGCTCCGCTGACTCCTCACTGTGTTGTTCAACCCCCTTTCTTCTTCCATCCTCCCGGTAGTTCAAGATCTGATTGGCGCGCGTCATTAACAAGACCACTCGCTCAAGACCACAAAGGAGAGGTTGAAGCTCCTCTGGCGCCTCTTCACGATCTGAGACAGCTAAAAGGAGATCGTAGTGGAGCGCGACATCTTCGTGGCGAACCTCCCACCCACCATCGAGTGAGGCTCCTAGAGCGATCACAATATGCGATGAGGATGCGGTAATGGGATAGTGGAGGAGGCCTCCGATTAGCCGCTCTTCAAGGTAGCGCCTAAAGCTATCTTGCATGGCAAGGAGCTCATCGTAGGAGGGTCTCTCTCTCGATTGCATTCTTTGGAAAGCGCTCAAGAGCGAGAGGTGTGCTGACAGGGCATTAATCGAGCTGCGTTTATAGTAGCGCTTGCGCAAAGTGAGGTCGACCTCACCGATAACCGGGAGTCTTACAAGCCGCCGGGCGAGCTCAACCTCTTTGACAAGACGCTGCGCTACCCCTTTGGGGCTGAGAATCGAGGTAGGTGGGAGAGCGCTCTCCCGCTCTTTTTCAAAAGGCAGAGGAAGCGGAGGTGTGAGGCTCTGCTCTTGTGGAGGTAACTCTGCTTCCTTCTCTCTCCACTCAGAACGAGCGGCTAACTTACCCTCTTTTCTTTGAACGCGCTCTTTCTGCCTTGCGGAGAGCTTTTTGCGAGTTGAGGGCTCGATTCTTTCCGAAAGCTCATCGCTCTCAAGAAGTGGCAGCTCTTCATCAGTACACAACTGCTTTGCATCATCAACACGAAGGAAGTTAGCCCTCTCTTTTTTTTGCACACACCGATCCATTGATCTCACCAATAGATCGGAGAGAGAGTAGTAGTTGCTGATCATTTCGCTTAAGGGGGCAATTATGAGCTGCTCTTCGGGAGCCAACAAGGCAACAACCTCTCTAACTTCCCTTAGGAAGGGTGGAAGAACCCACGCTATATCCAACGGCACCCATTGAACCGCGAATTCACGCGCCTCCAGTTGACTGCCGCTTAGATGAAGGAAGTGGCCGGTCGTTGCTCGGTTAAGTGCGCCGTACCACCTCGCATTCCGATCCTGAGAGGTCTCATTTGAGATTCCACTTGGTGGGAGCCTATCCAGCGGGGTACAACACTCCGTCCGCATTCTCTGTATGTGATGAATGGAGAGTAAAAAACGATCCAAAGGCTTTGCGACATCTCCTGCCTCTTGCCGGGCGAGAAGAATTTCGCGGTAGGCTTCATCTGCACTGGGTTTATAACCAGTTAAGAAGAGTTCTCGCCATCTTCCGATAAAATCGGGATTCTCGCCAAACCCCTGCATCAAATCATGATCAAAAAGCGAACTTACCTCAACTGTAATACTTGTTGCAGCACATAGTGAGTTTTGGAAATGCGTCAAAAGTCGGAAATAAAAAATATTTATGTTAGCTAAGGCGCTCTTTGCTTTTTCGTTTTTTGCT
>JAKBAF010000205.1 GCA_021809305.1 bacterium | reverse complement strand
TTCTCATTATACTTGGGGGTGCAGGGGCCCTATGGCTATCTGCCCACAAAGTGTGGTAAACTCTCTCGCAAAATGGTGAGGCTTTAGTGGGAGCAGAGACAAATCTCATAGTCGAGGGGCAGAGAACGCGCTGGGCCTACGTCGCGACAAGCCTCTTGCAGGCTCCGCTCTTTTCCCTCTTCAGCCTCCTCCCCTTTATTCTCTGTAAGGATCTCCACGCTGGCCCACTCGCTCTGACACTCCTTATGGCGATCAAACCGATCACAGCTCTTCTTGCCACCTATTGGGGAACTTTATTCTCCCACAAACGGAGCGGGTTAAAGGGGTGCATTATCGCAGCTGTCATCTTGGGAGCTGTCCCTACCCTCCTCTTTCCTTTTTTCAGCGGCGTCCCCTTTCTCCTTTTAGCCTTTGCCCTCCACATGGTCGCCGCAAGGGCTTGCATCCCTGCCTGGATGGAGATCCTTAAGCTCAATATCCCAGTTGCTGCGCGCAGCAAAGTATTTTCTAATGGATCTCTTGTCACCTACCTCTTTGGGCTACTACTTCCCCTTCTCGCCTCTCACCTTATGGATGGAAACCTTGCTATCTGGCACACCCTCTTTCCCTTTGCCGGCCTACTTGCCCTCCTCTCCCTTATTTTGCAGTTCTGGATTCCAATTGAGCCTATCGCGGAGCCAACCCCTACCCAGCCTGCGAGGTCCCTCTCAATTGTCGCACTTGAGCCTTGGAAAAATTTCTTTTCACTTATGGCAAGACGGCCCGATTTTCGCTGGTTTCAAGGCGTCTTCCTCTTTGGGGGACTTGGACTTATGGTTATGCAGCCGGCACTGCCCGTCTTTACAGTCGATATTCTAGACGCTTCTTATACAGAGGTGGCCATTGCCATCTCCCTTTGTAAGAGTGCAGGCTTTGCGCTGACAAATCGCCTTTGGGCGAGTTGGATGAACCGAGTTAACCTCTTCTTCTTCTGCGCCGCAGTTACCCTCCTAGCCCTCTGCTTCCCGCTCCTTCTAGCTAGCGCCTCCCATCTCTTTATCCTCTTTTTTTGCGCCTACTTCATCTACGGCGTCATGCAGGCGGGCAGTGAGCTCGGCTGGAACCTCTCAGGCCCCATATTCGCAAAAGATGAGGAGAGCTCCCCCTTCACAAGGGCTAATATCCTAATGGTGGGTCTGCGCGGTCTTATCGGCCCAGCCATTGGCGGCATCTTTTTAGCAACGCTCGGTCCTAGTGCCGCGCTTGCGTTCGGGGCAGCTCTCTGCCTGATCGGCGCGCTCTATGGCCTCTTGTGCAGTAGACGATTTGGAATGAGGGCTGGGGTGCATGGCTAGAGTGATCTCAATTAAAAATGCGAAGGTCCACAATCTACAAGGGGTTGACCTGACGCTGCGCTGCGGTGAGTTGATCGTCTTTACAGGGGTCTCTGGCTCCGGCAAATCCTCGCTTGCCTTTGATACCCTCTTTGTTGAAGGACAGCGCCGCTACGTCGAATCGCTCTCTACATTCGCAAGGCGTCACCTCGGCGGCTCATCCAAGCCGGAGGTTGATAGCATCACCGGACTCTCACCCACAATCGCCATCGATCAAAAGGGCGCAAGTCGCAATCCGCGCTCAACTGTCGGGACGATGACGGAGGTCTACGACTACCTCCGTGTGCTCTATGCAAGGCTGTCCATACCCCACTGTCCAATCAGTGGCGAGAGGGTGAAGCCGCAAAGCCGCGAGGAGATCATCAAGGCGCATCAGAGCTATCCGAATACAGCGAAACTTCTCCTGCTTGCCCCTATTGCAAAAGATAAGAAGGGGGAGTTTCGCGATGAGTTTGCACACTTCCAGCGCAAAGGTTTTACCCGCATGCGTGTCGATGGCAACCTTATTGACCTCGGAGAGCCAATTGAGCTCGATGGCTCACTTGCCCACACGCTCGAGCTTGTTATCGATCGAATCACTCGCATTCACGAGAATGAGACGCGGATCGCGGAGAGTGTTACGACCGCCCTCGAATGGGGCCAGGGGCTGCTTCTCACAGTCGATATGGAGACGGGAGAGGAGAGGCTCTCTTCGATGCACGCCTTCTCACCCGCCTCCGGCCTCTCCTATCCCCCGCTAGAGCCTGCCGACTTCTCATTCAACAGCCCGTCTGGAATGTGCCCAACCTGCCAGGGGCTCGGTGTTGTGGAGGAGTTCTCGCTGGAGAGGATCATCGATCCCAATAAGAGCATCGCGGAAGACGCGTGCGGGGTTGCCAGCTCTTACAAGACCGTGCGCTACGGCAATATCTACAATAACCTAGCAAGACTCTTCCACTTTTCAGTCGAGACTCCCTGGAAGGAGCTTAGTGAAAAAGCTAAGCAGGTCTTCCTCTACGGTACGGAGAAGAAGTGGACGCGCATGCACTTTGTCCATCCGGAGACCGGCCACGAATGGAAAGATATTGTCGCCTGGCGCGGCGTCCTATTTGATGCGCGGAAGCGGCTTGAGGAGGCCAAGAGCGAAGCTTATCAGGAGAAATTTGCCAAGCTAATGGTCAAAGGAGTCTGCTCCTCCTGCTCAGGCGGGCGCCTCGCCCCCTATCCAGCGGCGGCCCTACTGCACGGCAAGCGCATCCATGAGCTCTCTGCCATGACCTTGCGTGACGCCTATCGCTTCCTAGAGGAGCTCCCCCTCGATCCAAGTGAGGAGATTGTGGGAAGAGAGCTCCTAAAAGAGATCCTCCAGCGGCTTCGCTTCCTCCTCGATGTGGGCCTTCACTATCTTAGCCTAGATCGCACCTCGCCCTCGCTCTCTGGTGGGGAGGCGCAGCGTGTCCGCCTTGCCGCGCAGGTGGGTTCAGGCCTTGTTGGAATTACCTACATACTCGATGAGCCCTCAATCGGCCTCCACCCACGCGACAACCGCAAGCTCATCGAAACGCTCCTCCACCTTCGAGCGCGCGGCAATACGGTCATCGTAGTCGAGCACGATGAAGAGACGATCCGAGCTGCCGACCACATTGTCGAGCTTGGCCCTGGTGCTGGCAGTAAAGGTGGACGGATCGTCTCATCTGGCACATTAGCCGATCTCCTCGCAACCCCTGAATCGCTAACGGGGGACTACCTCTCCGGCAGACGCTCAATTCTTGTCCCTACCACCCGCCGAACGGCCACCCACTCTCTTCAGATCATCGGCGCAAGCCACAGGAATCTTAAGGGTATCGATGTGGAGATCCCCCTCGGCCTCTTTGTCGCCGTCACAGGCGTCTCAGGCTCTGGGAAGTCATCACTCATCAGCGAGGTCCTCTACCCAGCCCTAGCGGACTCCTTGATGGGATCGGAGCTTGATGTGGGCGCCAATCGGGCGATTAGGGGGATTCAAGCACTCGATAAGGTCATCCTTATCGACCAATCCCCCATCGGCCGCAACCCTCGCTCCAACCCTGCCACCTACACAAAGG
>JAKBAF010000204.1 GCA_021809305.1 bacterium | reverse complement strand
TATCGAGACATAAGTGTGCGACAGCCAGCGGCGCTCTAATGGTTGGCTACTGCCTATTTGCGGCTATTGGCTACTTTCGCGGCAGAAAGGTCCGGTGGCGAGAAGCTCTCCCGATTGCAACGATTTCGGCGACCTTCACACTTATTGCCGAGCTGACGCCCTGGCAAAAGGGGGGAGGCGGGTCTCTTAAACCAATCGAGTTTGCGGAGGGCTCAGCTGAGGCCGTACAGCTAGAAGAGCTGCTAGGTCAACCAGATTCTGGTGGAGTGGCGGCATTTATGAAAGAGCGGGAAGCCGCGTTTCTGTCGCATGGGAAAGAGAACCGCGGCCCAAAGGCAATCCTGCAAGCGGCAGTGCAAAAAACCGCAATTGAAGATCTTCCTAAGCTTATAGATGGCTTTGTAGGAGACTACTTCCATCTCTACGCTCTACCCATTATGCAGGGCTGCTCCCACGAGCCTGCAAAGGGCCTGGCGGTACTGAGGCACCTCTTTGCAAAGGCAGAGGCGGGAGGTAGAAAGGCCGGACTGGCAAAGGGATACGCTAACGAGGCCGGCTCGGCTATGATGAAGCACATTGACCGCTTTGCCCCTCTTCTTGCGCAAGATGGCAATCGAGAACTATTAGAAAACCTGACCTCTCGTATTCCCTACAGAGATTTTGACACACATCTTGCAAACCTCATAAGAGAGATCAAACAAGCTAATCCTAACGCCCTTGTTTGGATCGCTCATGCCACAGACTCAATTTCCATTAAATATATTGTGGAGCAGGCGCCACCCGAGCAAAAGGCGGCGATTTTTAAGGAGTGTCTTGGTGATCTCCAGGAAAACAAGGCAAAAATTAAGACCCTCTTGCCCCATTATGAGTTGAGTGGAGTTATTGATAAGGAACCCTTCAACCATCTTGGGTTCTTAACGCCCCTCCTAGCCTTTGATAGGGCTCTCAATGATCATCAACTCGAGTTTGTGAAGGAGCAGGTAAAGGCAGCGCTTGCTCGTCTTGATGGGTTAGATTCAATTTCTGAAGCCGATCAGATCAAGCCAGAGCACGCACCGCTCTTTGTCACAACTATCGGATGTACTGAGCCGCTCTCCCGCTACATCATGCAACTACAGGCAGATTCGCCTCTCGTTGAGGCGCTTCTCGCCGCCCTTTTTGAGCAGAGCCTCAAAGAGAAGCGCCCCCTCGCACAAATCCCTCTTATCGATTCGCTCTTTGAAAAGCTTGCCACAGCAAAACTCGCCTCTCCCGAGACATGGACTCCTTCTCTGCAAAAGCACCTCGATAGCGACGATGTCGACCTTACGGGCTTGGGCAACCTTGGAGCGTTGGCTGGACGCGTTGGCCTCACCCTTCCATCTAATGCCGAAGATCCCGCGCTCCTACTGGCCTTTAATCAATTGAAGGATGAGAAGGCCGTTCGAGAACACGTCGCCGGGGTGAAGAGCCTCAAAACCCTGCGAATGTACCTGCAGCAAGGAGAGCAAGCCCAGGTAGAGTGGCTTATCAGCGTCGCAGGCCTTGAGCAGCTGAAGGGAATGCTTCCTGGCTGTGAAGAATTGCCAGATCGACTTTCATGGCTCTTGGCCCTGCTGGATGACAAAGTTCAAACCGCCAGGGGAGATATCGTCTTTGAATGGATCTTTAATACATCAAAGGCGATTCCCCACCTGGGCGAGACCGAGATAGGTCGCGTTCTAAAACGGCTTAAGCCCAAAAAAAGAGAAGAGTACGAATCCTTTGCCAAAGGGGTGATCGAAGGAGGCCATCCAGAGCAGATCAAGTGGCTTGTTCTCGCCTCAAACCCTAATCAAATAAGCGACCTACTCTGCTTATGTAAAGACAACTTCGAGCGCAAGAGCAGCATTATCAGCGCCATCTTTGATGGAGAGGTCGATTCCGATAAGCTCCACAGCGTTGCCCTCCATCTTGCAAGTGATGAGGAGGCGAGAGATCTGAGCGCTCTCCTGCGTGAACCCTTTATGCAGCATCCCTTAAACGTTTCGCGTCTTAACTACGCCAGCCATTGGGATTGGAAGAGAGTGCACAAGGGGTTGCTCGGAGATAAAATGGTGGATCTATTGGGCCACCTCTTTGACGCAGGTCAAGAACCCGATCTGAGTGCAATGAACCTCTTTGGAAAGGAAGAGATGAGCGCCTTCCCTGTCCGAGCAGCAGCTGATCCCAACTTTGTTAGCTACATCCTTGCGCTAAAGGAGAGGCCAGATCTCCATAAGGAGTACTGCGCGGCGCTTGTGGCCTTGCTATCGCACACCTACGAGCGCGAGTTTAACGGTACGTGGGTTCAACCTCCTAGTTTCCTCGGGATAACCCCTGCAGGGTATTATACTGAATGGCCAACCCCGAGGCTTGTCAACCCTCGACTGGACGAGATCATTGGGCTTCTTGAAACAGATTATCTTGAGGAACTTCTTGCGAAACCTAACGCTTCTAGCTGGCGAGAGCAGATCTATCAACGCTCTAATATGGTTAAAGAGGAAGATCCAGTTCTATCACGTAGGCTCAAGGCCATTGACGAGAGAATATGTAAATATGCCTCAAGTCGGAATTAAGAATGGCGATATTCGCACTTGCTGATCTCCACCTCTCTTTGAGCCTTCCAGATAAGGATATGGCCGTCTTTGGCCCCGCCTGGCACGACTACACCAATAGAATTGAGTCGAACTGGCGGGAGGCTGTGCATGAGGATGACCTTGTCCTTATCGCTGGCGACATCTGCTGGGCAAGCCGCCTCGATGAGGCCATCATCGACCTGAAGTGGATCGATGCTCTTCCTGGGACTAAAGTGCTGATCAAAGGGAACCACGACTACTGGTGGGCTTCAAAATCGAAGGTGGCAGCTCTTGCCCTTCCCTCAATGCACTTTATCCAGCACGATGCCTTTAACTGGAAAGGGGTCTCGATCTCGGGAACAAGGCTCTGGGATAGCCCAGAGTACTCCTTTGGCGATTACATTGAGCGGCGTGAGAATCCGAAGGAGAAGGTGGCCACCCCACGCGATGTGCACGAGGATGCCAAGATCTTTAAGCGCGAGCTTCAAAGGCTTGAGCTTGCTTGCCAATCCCTCGATCCAAGTGCTGCCAGTCGGATCGTCATGACCCACTACCCGCCAATTGGCGGCGATCTTAAGGCCTCTGAGGCCTCTAAAATACTCGAGGCCCATCGAATCGATATCTGTCTCTTCGGTCATCTCCACAACATCCCACCTACAACACCGCTCTTTGGCGTGCGAAATGGGGTGCGCTATCTACTGACCTCTGCTGACTATCTCCGCTTTATCCCCATCCAAATCGCTTAAGGCTCTAGGCAGTGGAGGAGCTTCTTAACCCCCGGGTCGCCCGGAGCAAGGGGCGCCTCGGGATTGTTGTTGCTGCGCGCCTCGATAATTCCCTCCACAAGACAAGCGTCATCCTCAAGATCG
>JAKBAF010000203.1 GCA_021809305.1 bacterium | reverse complement strand
GAGCATCGCAAAGTACATCCTTCAGGGAGGCCTGCTCGACCATTATCAAGTTCACGACCTCCTTATGGACTTCAAAAGCGCTAACGCTCAGATGGCACAGGATAAACCGAACGGACCAGCCTCGACCGCCTACAACAACTGCGTAAATAACATGCAACTTACAGGAGGAGAGGTCGCCTCCGCTCTCCAGATTGCCGGAGAAAAGTTGCAGCAATATGAGGGACAGATATCTGCAATAGCGGGCGCCATGGCCAAGATCGTAGATCGGGCCTGGACGACGATTCAAGCCATGCTTCAAAACATGTCGCCTCGTTAAGTCTCTTCGAGAAGGCCCCCCTCTTTTAGAAGGCGGGCCTTCCTTTTGCTCCCCTTGACGAAAAGCGATGCGACCCCTATCCTTCCTCAAGACTTTGGCGGTCGTAGCTCAGCTGGTTAGAGCGTTGGATTGTGGATCCAAATGTCACGGGTTCGAACCCCGTCGATCGCCCATTTTTCCCCAAAGAGCCGATCCGTGTCCCTTCTAATAGCTATTCTCCTTGGCATCATACAAGGGGTCACCGAATTCCTCCCGGTAAGTTCCTCGGGGCACCTGAAGCTCTTTCAGCAGCTCTTCGGGTTGCACTTTCACGATGAGCTTCTTCTCTTTGACCTTATCTGCCATCTCGGAACGCTCGCCGCCCTCCTTATCGCCTTGCGCCATGAGATCGGCCAGGTACTTCGCATAAAAAAAGAGATTATCCCCCTCCTCTTGATTGCAACCCTTCCCCTTATCCCCTTAAGTTTCTGCGCAAAAGAGGCAGCTAAGCTCTACAGCTCGCCCGCCCTTCTTGGCCCCGGTTTTCTCATCACTGCCCTATTTCTCGCACTTGGTGAGTGGAGGAGGAGTCGCGCTCCCATCATAGGAGAGGAGGGAGCTCCCAATACCCCGCGTCGAGACGCTCTCCTCATCGGCCTCTTCCAAGCAGCCGCTCTTTTTCCTGGGGTCTCCCGTAGTGGCTCAACTCTATCCGGTGCCTCGCTTCTTGGTTGGAGCCGGGTCAAAGCGCTCCACTTCTCCTTTCTGCTAGCCATTCCTGCAATATTAGGAGCGACCCTAATTCAGGGGGTCCAAGTGATTCGCGCACCCACCTTCGGCACGATCCCATGGATGGCCTACCTCTTAGCCTTCCTCGCCTCTCTCTTTTCGGGCCTTTTGACCGCGCGCTGGTTTTTAGGGCGCGTTGGAAGGGGCTCTTTGCGCCCTTTTGCCTGGTACTGTCTCCTGCTTGGCCTCTTTACCCTCATTTGGATAAACTGCGGCAACCATCTGCAAGGAGGCCTTGAATGAAGCGAGTAAAAAAAAGAGCGAAGCCTCACAAAGAGGAAGAGGACTACAAAGCAGCGGCAGGTGGAGGCCAAGCAGTGGGGAGCCAAAGAGGCCTTAAGGAAGAGCTCATTGCAATCTGTGGCCTTGCAGGCGCACTCTTTCTACTTCTTAGCTTACTGAGCTACTCCCAAGGAGACTACCAAGCCAATTGGTTTGGCCGTGCAGGCTATGGCGTTAGCTTGGGATGGCTCGCCCTCTTTGGGCTCGGAGCCTACCTCTCACCCTTTCTACTTGCCTGGCCCTTTATCCGTTTGCTCCGAGGCGTGCGCCCTTTACGACCGGTAAGATTTGCCTGTCTCTCGCTTGCCCTGCTCGCCTCAATTAGTACCCTCCTCGCCGTTCTTGGTGATACATCCCCTCTTTTGGCAGAACGGTTGACCCCCTTTGTCTTTCAAACGAGCACCTCTTTTGCCACCCCCCTTTCCTATCACGAGCTTAAAGTGCACATCGGAGGCATCCCCTTTACCCTCCTTTATACGACGCTTCCCATGCTAAACCTAAAGGAGCTTCTAAATCCCCTCGGAACCGCCCTCCTCGCCCTTTTCGCTACAGCCCTCACCCTCTTTGTCTTGACAGGCAGCCGCCTCTTTGACCCCATCAAGAGCCTCACACGGCACCTCCTCGCCTCCCTCAGATCCCGAAAAGCTTATCCCAAGGCGCTTGTTATTGAGGAAGAGTAGGGGCTCGATTTTACCCCTCTCCACCTTCCACTGCCAAAGCGTGGCAAAAGGGCAAAGGAGCTTTCATTACCCATTGAGCTTGATCTGCCGCCTATCCAAGAGGAGAGAGAGCAGCTACCAACAATTAACCGATTTAAGAAAGAGCCCCCTCCTATCGATACCAAGAGACTAGCAGCCATCACAGCGCAGCGCGTCTATAATGGTGACTTTAGAGAGTACAAGCTCCCTCCCCTCTCTCTGCTAACGCCTGCAAAGCAGGTCGATCAAACCCTCCTCAAGCGCTCTCTTCGCCGCCAAGCAGAGATGCTCGAAGAGACGCTTCAGAGCTTTGGGATCGAGGCAAAAGTTGGGGAGATTCAGGTAGGGCCAACCATTACCTCGTTTGAGATCCACCCAGCCGTTGGGGTGAAGGTGCAGCGCATCACCGCGCTCGAGAGCGATATCGCCCTCAATATGAAGGCGCGATCGATTCGAATCATCGCCCCCATTCCTGGAAAGGCAGCCGTTGGGGTTGAGATGCCAAATCCTCTCCCCCAAGAGGTTGGCCTGCGCGAGATGCTTGAAGCACACCCCTCTAAAGAAAGTAACTTCCGAATACCCATTCTCCTTGGGAAGGCTGTAAGTGGAGAGGATGTCTCTTGCGATCTAACGCGCATGCCACACGCCATCATTGCCGGCGCAACAGGTTCTGGAAAATCGGTCTGCCTCAATGCCATTATCCTCTCCATCTTGATGACAGCGCGTCCCGATGAGGTGCGCCTTCTCATGGTCGATCCAAAGAAGGTCGAGCTCACCGCCTACTCTAACCTCCCGCACATGATTGCCCCTGTCATCACCGAGGCCCACGAAGCGCACGCCGCCCTTGCCTGGCTTGTTAAGGAGATGGAGCGTCGCTATGAACTACTAAAGGCTGTGGGGCAAAGGAATATCATTGGCTTTAACGAGCGCAAGAGAGAAGAGAAAGCAGATGAGGAGCTCCCTCAAGAGGGTAACCTAGAGATCCCCGCTACCTTATGCTATATCGTCGCTATCATCGATGAGCTTGCCGACCTCATGATGGTCAGCTCAAGCGACCTCGAAACAAGCATCACGCGTATCGCACAGATGGCCCGAGCAGTTGGCATCCACCTTATCCTAGCCACTCAGCGCCCTTCGCGCGAAGTGATCACAGGCCTTATCAAAGCCAACTTTCCGACCCGTATCGCCTTTAAGGTCTCATCTCGTATCAATAGCCAGATCATACTCGATGAACCTGGGGCAGAGAGCCTCCTTGGCAATGGAGATATGCTTTTTGTTCCTCCTGGCAGCCACAATATACTGCGCGCTCAAGGCGCCTTTGTCCGCGACGAAGATATCAACCGCGTTATCGCCTTTATCGAAGAGCAGGCGCCTCCTAACTATCTCATCCAATCCTTCCAAGAT
>JAKBAF010000202.1 GCA_021809305.1 bacterium | reverse complement strand
TTTTTCGCCTTCCCATAATTTGATTTTTTCGTAATGAGAGTTTTGCTATTGTGCGTTAGGTCATGCATAGCGTGTTCGATTTTGAGCATTTTGATTTTTGGGGACCACTATAATTCAAGCTCGATAGCGCTTGCAAAGGTGTGCAAAGAAGGGGGGATACGCTTGCGAGAGGGAAAAAGTCCCCGCCAGGCGACGGGGAGTTGTGAGAGTTACGTTAGCTCGAAATACGCTCAGAAGTATTTGAGGAGGTATCCAGATTCTTACCCTTATCAAAAGCGCTCCTGAGGGCCGCGTACGCCTTTGAAATCTTAGCGCCTTGGCTTTGCGCAAACGCCTAAAAATCTCCTTCAAATTCGGAGAAACAGCCGGGGTCAATACGATGATTACCCATAGACCACAACATATCTGCCATGTGATCTAGATAGCCCGAGTAAGGGAAATCGCTTGGTCTATCATCCATCATCTTCATTCCTTAATCGCTGCTAACTCACCAAACAGCGCCACAGTATAGTCCGCGACTTTTAATGAATCCTCTACCTCTCGAAGCAAGACAGAGACTACTCTATCAGCAGCGGTTGCGTTGCTATAGGCGAGGAAGGGCTAAATGTAGGAAGGAAGAACACAGCTCCCCCAATAAGACAACCAGAAATAAAGAAGATGGTGAAGAGACCTCTCCAAAGAACAACTCCGACAAGGAGGGGAATCTTTGTGCCGCAATAGTCAAAGAAATCTACTTACGAAACCATGTGATTCTAAGGCTCTTCTTCGTGGGGGATTTTCTCCTTATCTTTCTTCTGAATTTGAGGAACTGGATTACTTTTCGCCGTTTTGCTCACTTTCTCTTTCTTCTTATTCCTTGGTCTTCTAATTTCACAGATTTTAAATGAAAAATCATCGTATGTCTTCCTTAACTCTTCATCAAGTTCTAGAATTTCCCACTGTTGAATTGCCGACTCACATCTAAAGATCACTTTTCTATTTAGCTCTTCATAGAGAGCAGCGCCCATTACCGAAAATTTAAAACCACATTCCGCTATAAATTCTTTCGTTTCAGGCACTCTTTGAGAAAAGAGATAACCCTTCTCATCTAAATATCCCTTCTCTTTAAGCAAATCGTAGTACCCTTTAGCAGTCATTTTTGGACGACCCGAAACCCGGTTATTCTCCTTTGCTAGGCGTCGAAAATCTTTTTCGACTAGAAGATGACTTACGGATTTACCCTCTTTTGCTTTTTCTGCTTCTGCTGTCTTTGGATTGACTTCTGCTCTCGGAAAAGCCAATACAAAGGTGATATTTTTATTGTTTCTTCTGATTTTTTCAAGACAGCCAGCCACTCCTCCAAACTGGGTCAAACTGCTAACTCTCCCCTCCTTACGATCTTTTGTCTCAATTGATTGGAGAAGTTCCTCTAAATAGCAGCGCTTGTCGCTGGTATTGTGAATCGCTTCTGAAACCAGCTTGGCTGCGTTACGGATCTGAGAGCAGGCATCTCGGGTGGTTCCAGCAGCATGTGCCTTAACCTGATAAAAAAATACTGAACTTTCCCCTTCTGCTCCATCTTCAGCCACAACTGAAGGAGAGATATGCAATATGTCAAATACTTCCATTTTGTAAGCATGATCCCTTCCATAAATGATGTCACCGCAGAGATAATTGCGTCTCTGCGCATACTTCTTATTGTACTGATTCTCCATATCGCGTTTTTTGAGGGGTTTATTCCCCTGGGCTGTTTGATCCGGGGCTGTTTGACTTGTATTGGGTTCCCTAATCAGAGTCTCAGAAGATTGAGACTCTATTTGGGGAGTCTTAGGGGGCTTAGGTACACTGGGCCATCTCTCTAGGAGATAGCCTACTTCCTTACGTGGGATTACCAGATTTGATATTCTCTGATTGTACGCCAGTTCCATTTGATCAAACCGGTTGTAGCACAATTTGTACCATTTTTGCTCTTTCTTAAAAAAACAGTCCCATTTTGAGTTGAAGATCTTGCCCTCCAAGAGGCTTAGTAAAGGCTTCTTGCGCCACTCATCGCCGTCCTTTGAGACCCAAACAGAGGTCCCTCTCAATTTTTCTCTAAATCCACGCTGATTTTTATTTAGACTAGCCCACTCTGTGTCGAGTTCTTTGAGCATTTCCATTAAATCGTGGAAGGTTAAACACGACCAATCCCCATCTGCATGTTCGCCTTGAGACCTATCGGGTTCCGCCAGGGAGTAAAAATAAATGGATCCATCGCCATCGTCTCTACATAGCTCGATCCGATTAGGAGAGTATCCCTTGGAGTAAAATTCCCATATTGCTTTTTCCCATACAATCATGAGCCCTTCATCTTCTATCACCTCTCCTAACACAGTAATTTCATTCGAATTCAGGCCTTTCCGTTTATGCGGGTTATAGGCCACGGAAAGTCTATTCAGAATTACAGGGTAGTCTTCCAGGGAGAGCTGCTTTTTAACGCCTATACTTTTTTTATCCACCACGGCTAGAAGAGGGGGGCCTCCAGACGAGCTCCTTCTTCGCGAGAGGGAAGTTGTAGCTTGGCAGATCTGGCCATCAGGTTTCGCACGAGCCGTGTGGCTCTTACGTCTCGACGTCAAAGAGGTGGTTCGAGACTCACCGTCCCTATACGTCTCACTTTGGGTCAAAATATTTCCTTGCAAATTCTCGAACTTAGCCGACTGCAATTTCGGCCCCCCCTCTTGAGAATCGATGACTTTTGGAAAGTGGCAATTGACAACGGGTTGAAAACTACTCGATAGTGTTCGACTCATTAGTGCATAGACCTCTCCTAGCCCATTATCCATCGTTCGCGAAAAGAAGTAGCTGTATTGCGGTGTATTCATTGCGTTTTCGAGTAGAGCAGAAAGTTCATCTAACTTTTTTGCTTTTATTTTTAAATTAGCGACGGCCTCTTTACAGAATTCAAATGGGTTACCACCTAACAGGCTTACCGTCTTAATTTTGTCTTCTACTGACCTTCCTTTTGGGGTATTCCAGTAAACACTTAAGCAAAATTTGCTAGTCTCTTCTCCGAATGGGATTGATGTGGTCTTCTCGCGCAATAAAAGCCGCCGAAAGCGTAACGAAGGCTCTTTTTGTTTATTGCATTTTTTGATTGCCTCATGGATTAGCTGCGGAAGAGTATTGTCACCCGAGTCGGTCCGAACCAGCTTGGTTCGTTCGATCTTGTCGAGCAGAAGGTCTTTTCCATGTAAAAATTTAATAATCTTCTTTATCCCTAAACGATAGATGGCTTGAGGAGCCATAATGGGATATTTTGTGGTTCTCTGCTCAGAATGAGAAGGCTCACTTGGACCCTCACCACCATTAGTATCGACCTCATCCCCCTCCTGCAAAGACATCTTATCACTTTGCGAGAGATCGGAGCCATTTAGGACGTCGGTTGACGGGTTATCCAACTGGACTTCCCCTACCACAGTGTCATCTATAAAATCGTTATAATCTTCCAAACTA
>JAKBAF010000201.1 GCA_021809305.1 bacterium | reverse complement strand
ACCCACCAGATCTGGGGCTACTCCTTTGCCTCTGGCAGCGCCTATGTTATTATGGGTAATGGGATGGAGATGCTCTATGATGGCGATACGCTAGAGGAGTCGTGTTTGGCTCAGCCCTCTGGGCTATCTATCGGTGATGAGAATCTCTACATAGCCGATGCCGAGTCGAGCTCCGTTCGCTGTGTCGATCTGGCACGCAGCCAAATTGAGACCTTAGTTGGGGGTGATCTTACTAATCCTCGCAACCTCTTTGCCTTTGGTGACCGCGATGGGGTGGGCAGTAGTGCTAGGTTGCAGCACCCTTTGGGTGTTGCTTGGTGGAAGGAGCGGCATTGCGTTGCGGTGGCCGACACCTACAACCACAAGATTAAGCTCATCGATCCTAAGGAGAAGCGGGTGAGTGGCTGGGCGGGGTCGGGCAGTGCTGGCCATGAAGATGGGCCGCTTGATAGGGCCTCCTTTTCTGAGCCGAATGGGCTCTGCTTTAGCCCTGATGGGCGCAAGCTCTACATAGCAGATACAAACAATCACGCGATCCGTCTTATCGATATTGAGAAGGGCACTGTTTCGACACTTGAGGTCCACGGGTGAGATGGACTGAGAGGGACGGTCTTCAGTGGCTGGAGTTTGCCATCTTTGATAGTTCTCCCGGCTTTGGCCACGCCTCTTTGACGCGTAAAGGCGGGTTCAGCCCGCCGCCCTACGACTCGCTCAACTTCTCCGTAAGTGTAGGCGATAGCAAGGAGAACGTGATACGAAATCGATTGATCGTACAAAAGGTTCTCAATCTTAAGCGGTTGGTTACCCTTCAACAGTGCCATGGAACCCATATCGCCCTGATTGAGAAGGAGCAGGAGGGGGTAATTCTCAGCTGTGATGGGGCTATCCTGATCCATCCAGGGTGTGCTGTGCTGATCACGCATGCCGATTGCCAGCCTGTCTTGATCTACGATCCGGTCCACCATGTGGGTGCGGCCCTTCACGCGGGATGGAGGGGGCTAACACAAGGAATGTTGGAGAGAGGGGTCAGGCGATTAAGTGAGCTCTGTGGCTCTTGCCCGGAGGAGCTACTTGTAGCCATCGGCCCAAGCCTTGGTGCTGGCGCTGAGTTTAAAAACTACCGCGTTGAGTTCCCCGAAGCCTTTTGGCCCTTTCGAGAGGGCACCTGCTACTTCGATCTGCACAGGATAAGCCGCTGGCAGCTAGAGGAGTGTGGTGTGCAAGCGGCCAATATCGAGATCTCACCTCTTGCAACCGATCGCGAGCCCGAACTCTTTTTCTCCTTTCGAAGGGCCTCGGCTGCGAAAGAGGCTACCGGACGAGGTGGTACTTTCTGCTGGCTGCGGTGACCGGCCATTTTCACAGTTCGTTTTTTCCTATCGGAGCCTGCTGCTAGGTACCCGTGCCATAAGCTCAAATTGGGAACGCGGTACGCCTGTGGCCATCAAACTCTCGCTACACTTCGCTGGAACTTCCCTCTAGCTGCGCAATTTTTTTACAGGAGTTGCGGAAATTTCTTGCGCGTAAATTCAACCTTTTCTACAACCTTAGGAAGTCTTTCGATCACCCTTCTTAAGAGAGTTCTGTAGGGCTGCATAAAAATTGGATCACGAGGATTGCCCATGTCGCGCCGCTACGTCTTTGGTGTAGTCTCTATTTTTATAACGTATCCTCTACTCCTTATCGCAGGCGGCATTTCCACCTCCTTTGATCCAAGCTGCATCCTCCAAGACTCGGTCAATATTCTGACGGGAGAGACCATCGAGTCGGAGGTGGATCTAGTAGTGAATTGCGCTGAGCCTTTTTCAATTGTTCGCTCCTACTGTAGCAGCGAGCTGGGCCCCCGGTCAAAGTATGGCGTAGACCACATCTGCGAGAATAGTATCCTCCTGTGTTGCTACCATCCTCGCGGCCATACGAGCCGGTCGCCCAACCGCTGCTCCGTGCACGAGATCATCCTGCGAGAGAGTTCGGGGAGCGTGATTGAGTACGACATCCCAGATGGCTGGGAAAATGGCCCCACTCCCAAGGAGGATTGCCTCTTGCATCCAATGGGTGAGCGGTATTGGGCCAACGCCTTTGGAGGGGAGATCAATGGCCGAACGAACCGGCGAAACGATCGGTTGTACTACAAAAGCCCAGGCAGCTTTGAGCTTATCACGGGGTCGGGAGAGCGTCGCCTCTATTCCCTAACAAGGAGAGGAATAAGGGCCACCCCTTATCCCAATCACCCTCGAGCTCGCAGACCCTATGTGCGGTTTGACCTTGTTGAGGAGCAGCGGCCAAACGGAAATAGAATCCTCTACACCTATGGCGAGGAGGGTTTGAGCGAGATTCGATCGGTTAATCGAGAAGGAGAGACCCTTGGATGGGCCAAATTCTCGACCAAAGAGAGCCCAGCAGGCACCACAATCCGAGTGGAGACAAGTGATCAGCAATGGGCCGAGTACGACTTTGAGCCAAAGCCCGTAAAGAAGTGGGACGAGACCGCTTTTTTGCCCTGGCGGCTGAGGAGCTTTGCCTCCTCCCAAGAGCCCCTTTACCACTTCGACTACACGGCCGAGGAGAGAGGAGATCCCGCCCCACCCCAAAACCCTTTTAGGGACGCAAGCGGCTTTGGAACGGAGTATACAAAAGATTCTCGTAACGGTGGGCTTCTTGCGATCAAACACTACCTCCTGCGAGATCCTGTCGGCATGCAAAACCCCTACATCGAAGAGAGGTTTACCTGGAGCTCAACTCCCCATCATGAAAGCCTCTCACCCGGCTGCAGCAAGCTTAAGGAGAAGGTCATCACAGATGGAAAGAAGAGCTGGGCGCGTCGAAGTTTTGATTATGACAATTTTGAAAACCCCGTTTTGGAGAGGCTCGAAGGGGAGCTAACAGGTCGAGGCTGGAGCGCCGCCTCTACAGGCGCTACCTACAGCCAAGATGGCTTTAACCTCCCCTTAAGCGTTTGGGATGAGAAGAGCGAGACCCACTACACCTACAAGCCAGGAAGCAATCTCTGCATCGCCTGGCACCGCTTCTCCAAGTTAGGCGGCGATGAGCGTCGGCGCGGCTTTTTTGCGTATGACAAAAACGCTGCCCTCATCTCCGAGATCGAAGATAATGGAGCCTCCTTAGATCCCAATGATCTCACTGGCGTGACCGAGCGGTCGATCCGCACCATCCAGAACCGAGCCGAGGCGCCAGGGATTGGCCTGCCGGAGATCATCGAGGAGCGCTACTGGGAGAGCGGAGAGGAGAGGCTCCTTCGCAAAACTCACCTTCACTACTCAGAGCAGAACCTCGTTATCCAAAAAGACCTCTACGATGCGGATAATCAACTGCGCACCTCGCTCTACACCAGCTACGATGCTGCAGGGCGCGTCATCGAAGAGAGCGACCCTCTCGGCCAGACCACCCGCTACATCCGAGACTCCGTTGGCAATGTGATCGAGGTCTACTCTCCACAAAGCGAGCCGGCCGTTCG